>NZ_JAFCVJ010000038.1:0-19075 GCF_049896985.1 Brevundimonas sp. SL161
TTCGGCATTCCAGTTCACGCCGTTGCCGGACGCTTCCAGGTTGATGTCGTCGATCTTGTGGTAACCGGCGTCAATCGCGCCGTACCAGCCGTCCGGCTCAGCCGAAGCAGCACCAGCGGACAGGGCGAGAGCCGCCGCCGCGCTGGAAGCCAGGAACAAGGTCTTGAAACGCATGGGTGTGAGCCCTCCGCAGCCATAGTTGATCATCGCGGCGGTCTAACCGCCTTCCGGGGTCATAACAGCGTTGCCGCAGGAGGTCGATAGGTTCCGGAGCTGTTCGACCGGTCAAACTGCAAGCGTGACGTTGAAGCTACAGGAGAAATCGGCGGCGCGGGCTCGCGGACGACGTTCCATCGTCCATTCTTCGGCGCGCGATGGTCCCGCTATCTCAAGGCCCCGAAGCCCGCTATGCCCGCGTGGCATGACGGGAACGATCGACGGATGATCCGGGCGAACACGAGCATAGGCGTCTTCACGGCCACCCGCGCGGAGTACGGTCTTCTGCGGCCCGTCCTGGCCGCTATGGAGGCGTCAGAAACAATTCGCCCACTTCTGATCGTCGCGGGGGCCCATCTTTCGGCCCGGCATGGCGCGAGCCTGACGGAAATCGAAGCCGATGGACGGAGGCCTGCGGCCCTGGTTCCGTCCCCCATGGCCGGTGACGACGGACTGTCGGCGGCGCGGGATATGGCGGCGACCCTGTCCGGCTGCGCCGAGGCCTATGCCGCGCTGGATCTGGGAGCCGTTCTGATACTGGGCGACCGGACCGAGGCGCTGGCGGCGGCGGCGGCGGCGGTTCCGCTGGGCCTGGCGATCCTGCACCTTGAGGGCGGCCACCGGACGAAGGGAGCGGTCGATGATGCGATCCGCCATGCGATCACCAAGCTGGCGGCCCTGCATTTCACCGCCGCCGAACCCTATCGCCGCCGCCTGCTGCAGATGGGCGAGGCGCCCGGGCGCGTCTTCACCGTCGGCTCGACCGGCGTGGACAACCTGACGGCCTTCGGACGCAGCACGCCGGCGGAGGCGTCCGCCCTGACCGGTCTGGACCTGCCGCCCGGCTTCCTTCTCGCGACCTTCCACCCGGAGACCCTCGGCGCCCTGTCGCCGGCAAGACAGATCGAGGCCTTCCTGGGCGGCCTGGCCGGTGTCGAGGATCGCGTCATCCTGATCACCCTGCCGAACGCCGACGCGGGCGCGGGGGTGATCAGGGCGGCGATCTCCGCCTTCGCCGCCGTCCGGCCGTGCCGGATCCAAATCGCTGAATCGCTGGGCTCGCGCGGCTATGTCGCGGCCCTGACCGCCTGCTCCGCCGTCATCGGCAACTCCTCCAGCGGCATGATGGAGGCCCCGGCTGCCGGTATCCCGGTCGTCAACGTCGGCGACCGCCAGGCCGGGCGGCTGCGCAGCCCCGGCGTGATCGATTGCCCGCTCGAGGCCGGGGCGGTGGCCGCCGCGATCGCCCGCGCCCTGTCGCCCGGCTTCCAGGCCATGGCGCGAAGCCAGCCCGCCCTGTTCGGCGACGGCCACGCTGGAGAACGGATCGTCTCGATCCTGGAAGCGACTGACCTGAAGGGGTTGGCGCGAAAGCCCTTCGTCGATCTCAACGGTGTCTAGCGCCTTACGCTGTCCAGAGGCCCGGCCGCCTCGCCCCGCACATGGGGCCACAGCGCCTCGCAGACGGCGAAGTCGAAAGCCGTGTCTACGTCCCAGCCCCGCTCGGGCGGCATCAGATACGCCAAGGTGTCCGGAGCGACGAAGGTGCGCCGCTCCAACAGCGATTCCGGCCGTCCGACATAGACGGCCCCGTTAACAACCACCGGCTCGTCGGGTCGGGGTGCGTCCGGACAGAAGAGGCGGTCTTCGCCCACCCGTCCATAGAAGGTCTGGGGCTTCAAGACCGGCGAGACCCCGATCACCGCAGACGCTCCGCGGGCGTGGCAGAGCTCGACCGCCGCATCAATGTCGGCGCCAAGGCGAAGCGGCGAGGTCGGCTGCAGCAGCACGACATAGTCCCAGGCGCCGCCCACCGTCTCCAGCGCATGCGCGACGGCGTCGATGACCGAGGCCTGCGGTCCCGACAGGCTGTCCGGACGGCGGAACGGCGGCGGGAATCCCATTCCGGCCGCGACGGCGGCCACGGTCTCGTCGTCGGTGGAGACCACGACCTGATCCAGTACGCGGGATTCGCGACAGGCCTCGAGTGTCCAGGCCACCATCGGCCGGCCGGCCAGCGGACGGACGTTCTTGCCCGGCAGACCCTGCGATCCGGCGCGCGCGGGAACAAGGCCCAGAACCCGTCCGGCGGATGCGCCCTCGCCGATCATGTCCGTCTCCGTGACGCGCCAGTAGCTGTCCTTTAGACTCTGATTCGGACGGTCCGGGCGCAATCACGCCGCCGGATGGCGTCCTTGCGGACGGCGGGTCTCTCGTGAACGTCGAAGCGGTCATCGGCGCCCTGAAGGGCCGACAGGTCCTGGTCACCGGAGCGGGCGGCTTCATCGGCAGCCGGCTGTGCGAGCGGCTGGTCGAAATCGGGGCCGAGGTCCGCGTCCTGGTCCGCTACACCTCGGACGGCGACGCCGGCTGGCTGGACCGTTCGCCGATCCGGGGCGAGATCGACGTCCGACGCGGCGACCTCGCCGATCGCGACAGCGTGTTTGACGCGGTCCGCGACCGCGAGATCGTCTTCCACCTCGGTGCCTTGATCGCCATTCCCTATTCCTACCTCGCGCCCGAGAGCTACGTCCGCACCAACATCCTCGGCACGCTGAACGTGCTGCAGACTGTGCGCGAACTGGGCGTCGCCCGCCTGATCCACACCTCGACCAGCGAAGTCTATGGCTCAGCCCAGTTCGTTCCGATGACGGAGGCCCATCCGCTGGTTGGCCAGTCGCCCTACTCCGCCTCCAAGATCGCGGCCGACAAGCTGGCCGAGAGCTACCATCGCTCGTTCGGGACGCCGGTCGTGACCCTGCGGCCGTTCAACACCTTCGGCCCTCGCCAGAGCGCGCGCGCGGTCATCCCCGCGATCGCGGTCCAGTTGCTGGCCGGCCGACCGGTCCGCCTGGGCGACACCCGGCCGACGCGCGACTTCGTCTTCGTGGACGATACCGTCGACGCCTTCCTCAGGGCCGCGACCCTGCCGGGGATCGAGGGTCTGACTGTCCATACGGGCGGTGGCCGCGAGATCGCCATCGGCGACCTGCCCGCCATGATCGCCGCCGCCGCCGGCTTGCCGGTCGAGGTCGAGGCCGATCCGCAGCGCATGCGGCCCGCCGCCAGCGAGGTCGAACGCCTGCACGCCGACGCCTCCCTGGCGAAGGAAAGGCTGGGCTGGACGCCGTCTATCTCGGTCGAGGAAGGTCTGGCCCGGACGGTCGCCTTCATCCGCGACAATCCGGCGCTCTATCGTCCCGCGGAGTATGCGGTGTGACCCCCGCGGGCGACGTCGCCGGGAATCTGCTGGGGCCGGACGCCCCCCTGCTCGACGCAATCGCCCGGCTGGATGCGGTCCGTCGCAAGCTGATCGTCGTCGTCGACGAGGATCGCCGTCTTCTGGGCAGCGTCACCGACGGCGACATCCGGCGCGGTCTGCTCCGTCGCCTGCCGATGGACGCTCCGATCCGCGAGGTGATGAACTCCGCGCCGGTCTCGCTTCAGATCGACGGTTCCGACATCGTGGCCCTGCAGCGGCTGGAGGAGCGCGGCGTCACCCTGGCGCCCCTGCTGGACCGGGCCGGGCGGGTTGTCGGCCTCTATCCCGACACTGTCGGCACGCCGCGCCCACGGGACAATCTGGTAGTCATCATGGCCGGAGGTCGGGGTGTTCGTCTCGCCCCCCTGACCCAGACCTGTCCCAAGCCGATGCTGAAGGTGGCCGGCCGCCCCCTGCTCGAGACGATCATCGAACGGCTGAGAGCCCAGGGTTTCGGCCGCTTCCGGCTCGCCGTGAACTACCTTGCCGAGATGATCGAGGATCATTTCGGCGACGGCGCCTCGATGGGCGTCGAGATCGACTATCTGCGCGAGGACCACCCGCGCGGCACCGCCGGGGCCCTGTCCCTGCTGCGCGATCCCGTAACCAGCCCGATGCTGGTCATGAACGGCGACGTCCTGACGCGGATGGCCTTCGGCGGCCTGATCGACTTCCACGAAGAGCATGGCGCCTTGGCCACCCTGTGCCTGCGCGAACACCAGTTCCAGGCCCCGCATGGCGTGGCCGAGGTCGATGGGGTGCGGATGACGGCCCTGCGCGAAAAGCCGACCTTCCGCTGGCTGGCCAACGCCGGCGTCTATTGTCTGGAGGGATCGGTCCTGTCGCGGATTCCGGCGCAGGGCCCCTACGACATGCCCGAACTGCTCGCCGGCCTGGCCTCGGACGGAGAGATGGTCGGCGCCTATCCGATCCACGAGTACTGGCTCGACATCGGCCGGCCGCCGGACTTCGAGAGCGCCCAGACGGATTTCGGCGCGGTGTTCGAACCGGTCTGACTTACGCCGCGCGTTGCGCTTGCGCTGACGGCGGGGCAGCGTATGTTCCCCCGATCGGCGTCAGCTCTTTCAGGTCAGCCAGAACGCGAGCCGGAGCGCCGGCGCGCCACTGGTTCTGTCTGGCGACCGGCCCTGCGTACCTGAGATCAATCGACCGAGATGAGTTTGTCCTTCGCGAGCCGACATTTCAGGATCATCGGCGCGCTGCTCATGCGCGAGATGACGACGCGGTTCGGGCGTGAAGGGCTTGGCTTCGTCTGGATGATCGGCGAACCGCTGATCTTCTGCCTCGGCGTTCTGTTCATGTGGACGCTCATCAAACCGGAATACGAGCACGGCATCCGTTTGGGGCCTCTGGTGATGACGGGATACATGTCTCTCGTCCTGTTTCGCCACATGATCTCTTTCAGCATGGGCGCCGTTGAAGCGAACGTCGGCCTGTTGCACCATCGCCAGATCGGCATTCTCCATCTGTATCTCGCTCGAAATTTCATGGAGTTCGCGGGCGCGACTGTTGCTCTGGTTATTGTCTACGTTGTTCTGATCGCCCTCGGACAGGTCGGACTGCCGAAAGACTGGTTGCTGCTTTATGGCGGCTGGTTGCTGACCGGATGGGTTGGCTTCGGGCTGGCTTTGACGCTCGCCGGCCTCGCTATGCGCTACGAACTTATGGAGCGCCTGGTTCCGGTGCTGACCTATGCCATGATCCCGTTGTCGGGCGCCTTTTTCATGGTGGCCTGGATACCGGAGAGATATCGAGAGACCTTTCTTCTCGTGCCGCTTCCCCATGGCATCGAGATGGTGCGGGCCGGCGTGCTGGGTGAATTTGTACACACCTACTATCACCCGCTCTATGCGGCGGCGTGGGGCGGCGTCCTGGTCGGAGCGGGTCTGATCCTGCTCGCGGACGTCAAAAACAGGATTGTAATCGAATGACGCGTTCGCAACGTCTCGGCGACGGTCACCTACGGACTTTTCATGACTGATCAGAAGCTCAACTACATTGGGCCCATCCCCAGGATGCTGGCGTTCGAACGGGAGCGCCCGGCGTGGTGGCGGCGCATACCGCTCGCCGCCCTCCTGGTCGTTGGGCTGCCGACGCTACTGGCCCTGATCTACTATCTGCTGATCGCCTCGCCGCGGTATGTATCTGAAACCCAGTTCATCGTCAGAGCGGCGGGTCAGAGCACGCCTAGTTCTCTCGGCGTCGCCCTGCAGGGCGTCGGCATCGCGCCGACGCAGACCGATGCGTTCGCGGTTCATGAATACATCACCTCACGAGACAGCCTGACCCAGCTTTCCAGGCGTTACGAAGTTGCTGAGATCCTTGGTCCGCAGGGTACGGACGCGTTTTCGCGCTACCCGCGGCCCTGGGAAGGCCGTTCGCGCGAAGCGCTTTATAAGGGCTTTCAGCGTTTCGTAACGGTGGGCTACGATTCCACCACTGGGATCAGCACCCTTAGGGTCGAGGCGTTCCGACCGCGCGACGCTCAGGCGCTGACTGAGTCGCTGTTGAGTGGCGGCGAGCAGTTGGTCAACCGGATGAACGAGCGTTCAGCCGCCGACACTCTTGCGCAAGCACGACAGTCTCGAGAAGAGGCGAGGGCCCGCCTGTCGTCCGCCCAGCAGCAACTTACAGCCTTCCGGAACCGCGAGCAGATCATTGATCCGGCAACGGCCGCTGCGCAGAGTTTGTCGCTGATCGGCGGCCTGCTCGCTGAGGTCGCCAGCCTGCGCGCCGATCGTGCCCAAGTCTCTTCAGAAGCGCCCAACAGTCCGCAGTTGCCGGTGTTCGACAGTCGGATCCGCGCATACGAGAACCAGATAGCTGCCGAGCGAGAGAAGATCGCGGGCGATGCAGGCTCCCTCGCTCCAAAGCTCAGCATCTACGATGATCTGGCGCTCGCACGGGAGTTCGCCGGCCGTGAGTTGACGCAGGCGACCGCCGCAGTTCTGTCGGCCGAACAGGAAGCGCGACGACAGAAGCTGTACCTCGACCGAGTGGTGAGCCCCAGCCTGCCCGACGAGCCGGCCGAGCCGAGACGCTGGATAGCAATCCTCACGGTGTTCGCCTCAAGCCTTCTGGCCTACGGGATCGGCTGGCTGATCTATGCCGGCGTGCGCGAGCACAGGCAGGACTGATGCAGCTTTCAGCCGATCGGATCGGCCTGAGTGTCGAGAACCTGGGAAAAACCTATCACGGTGTCAGGAAGCCCCTATTCACCGGGCTGAACTTTACCCTCGGTAGGGGCGGTCGCCTGGCAATCCTGGGGCGGAACGGCCAGGGCAAATCCACCCTGATCAAGATGCTCGGCGGTGTCCTGCCAGAAACCGAAGGGCGCATCCGCTGGCGCATGTCGTCATCGTGGCCGATCGGCTTCGGGGGTGGTTTTCAGGGCAGCCTGACCGGGCTGGACAACATCAAGTTCCTGGCTCGGATCTACAATCGCGACTACGCCGAGACCAAGGAACGCGTCGACAACTTCGCCGAGTTGGGCTCGTCACTGAAACTGCCGGTGAAACACTACTCCTCGGGGATGCGGGCGCGCCTGGCTTTCGGCCTGTCCCTGGCGATCGAGTTCGACTGCTATCTGATCGACGAACTGGTGGCGGTCGGTGACGCCCGCTTTCAGCAGAAGTGCCAGGAGGAACTGTTCCAACACCGGGCCGATCGTTCATTCATGATGGCTTCGCACGATACCCATCTTGTCACCTCGCATTGCACACGGGCCCTGATCATCGAGAGCGGCAAAGCCAAGATGTTTGAGGACATCGAGGAGGCCGTGGACGTCTACACTTGGCTAAGAGCGGCGTGATGGGCATTGACCCGGACTGGATCGTCCTGACCCCGTCTGCAGACGACGATGCCTGGAAGGCGGCGATCCGCCTGGCTGTCGAGACGGCCGGGCTCGTGCTCCGTGATGCCGACGACCAAACCCCGGCAAGCTCCGACGATCCCGAGCGTGAGGTCTGGCTGACATCCGACTGCCATGTGGTCGAATCTCTCGGTCGGCGACCCACGGCTGTGCTGATACCCAGACCCGAGACCTCTCCCGAGGCCATAGGTGAACGCCTCGGGATATTCCCGCCACAGAGCGTCACCCATGCCTCGCTGCTACTTGCGCGCGCTGTCGCTCAAGACGCACGGCGGACGCGAATCATAACCGCTCGGGATATCGCCGCCGCGCGCGGCCAGCCTATTGTATTGACGGAGGGGTTGTCGGTCGTTCCGCCTGCACCCCGCCCTGTGGACCCGGTGCGACCTGCGGTTCAGGTGGCGCTGGAATTCTTCGCCGCCGGCGCACCGGTTCCAGGATTGCAGGTCGTCTGGTCCGAGCGCATCTTTCGCTACGACCAGCGCGCGGCCCGCCTGGCGCAACACATCGGCGACCTCGACATAACGGGCCGACCCAGAATTTTGGTCTACGGCCCCTATCTGGCGATGCCACCGGGTCGGTGGCAGGCGCGAGTTCGGTTCTTGGTCAACGCAACAGCGGCCGGCAAAGAGTTCAGGCTCGACTGGGGCTCGCCTAGTGATTTTGCCACCCTTCTGGTGACGCCACCCCATTCTGGCGTGTTCGAGGTCGATCTCGAACACGACTGGCACGCGGTCGACTTTGGGGAAATCAGACTCTGGTTGATGGAAGGCGCCTTCGATGGCGTCTTACATTTCCAGGGTGCCAATGTGACCTTCCTTGGTCGCTCTACGGGGAATGCGGCTTGAAGTAGAGCAGCCAGTCTTCCTCATTGTCCGCTGACAAAAGCGCCTCTCGAGAGACGGATTGCAGGCTGCTGTCGAAGCCGATCAAGCGCGCGGCGCCATAGATGGCCTCAAGTCGATCAAGGAGACCGGCGGGATCGGTGCACCGCTTGCTGTTGAACTCCAGAAGCAGCTCGGGACGATCTTGCGTGATCGTGGCCCACGCCCCCGCCAGCATCGGCTCTTCCGCGCCTTCGACATCGACCTTCATGAAATCGACGCGTGGCCAGTCCGCCAGCAGCGTGTCCAGCCTCGCCCCCGTAACGGTAACCATCTCTGGAAGACCAGCGTAGTCGGCGTGCATCACCCGCGCATTCTTGGGCTCCTGCCCGGGTGCGAAAAAGACCAGCGTCTCGTCGTCGGCAGCGGTCAGGGCTTTTTCGATCACGTCGACCCTGCTGCCGAAACCGTTCACTCCGACAGTCTGGCGCAACAGTTTCGCAGTCGGCGGGTTGGGCTCGATGGCCAGAACACGGCCGGCGGGGCCGACGAGGTCTGCAAACAGGACGGTATAGTAGCCGTGATTGGCTCCTGCATCCACGACATGCATCCCCGGCTTGATCCGAGATGCCATGAAGACGGTCAGCCAAGGCTCCCAAACGCCATCCATCATGACGTGGGCCCCAAAGCCCAGATCCGTCGTGGGGACATAGAGCTTGTAGCGCCCAAGCACGCGACACAGCGTCAGTTGGTTGCCGAGAAATGCGGTCTGGACCAGGGCGCGGCTGCGTCGCTCCAGGGCCCATCGGTCCATGGTCAGCAACTCATTGAGGCCGATCAGGTTAAGCTCGGTCGGGATTGGTTTCGGCAACCTAGGGAACCTCAACGGTCGCATCATGCGCGCGGCCTTAGCGACCAGGCATTGCTCTTTAGGCGAGACGCGGTCGGTTGGAAACTGTCGCCGGTCACTCACGGCGCGACAAAGGCGCCGGTCACCGCCACGCGCACGCCGGCGGCTGCAGGCGAAACCTCGAAGCGCACCTCGACAGCCTCCGGATGCCGCTCGAATGTGCCTTCGAACGTACGGTAGCGGGCGATGACGGAGGCCAACAGACGCGCGACACCCACCTCGCGACCCTGCGCGTCGGCCTGGACGACGCGAACGTTCACAGGTGCGTCGGCACCTTCGGCCAGATCGGGCGCGAACAGGCTGACGCCGAACCGATAGGGCCCGGCGGGCGGCGCGGCGATGGTCTGGACGTAGGCCCCAGCAGGAAGGCGTTCCGCCGTGATCGTCCGCATACAGGACCCGTTCGCGTTCCACGGTGGGCCGGTCAGTTCTCCCGGCGTCAGGGGCGAAGGCGTCTGGACCGCGTTCCAGCCCCGCTCGTCACAGGTAAATGAGCCCTCCGGCACATAGGGGCCGCCGACGTGGGTGTTCGTAAGCAGGTTCTTACCCGTGTAGAGGGGATCGACGGGGAAGGCGCGGATCGTGGGATCGGAGGCCGAGAACCCGTCTGGGTCCCAGCTGCCGCCGGTCGGGCGCACGAGGGTCGTCCAGTTGCGGCAGTCGATCATCGAGAAGGCCTTGCCGTGGAACCGGGCCTGATACACGGACCCCGGACAGCGCGTCTTGAGGAACTCCGGCGTCAGGCCCTCGCCCGGCCGCCAGGCCTCCCAGCGCGTCGCGCCATACTCGCGGGTGAAATAGTTGGTCTCCATCGAGCCGTAGCCGGCCGAGAAGTGCCGCACGATGATCGAATCCAGACGGCGCGTCCGGCTATCGTCGGCGGGGTCGACGACATAGGGCTGGTTGCGGACCCTGCGCCATTCGACGGTCGAGGCATTGGTACGGACGCGGCCGGCGCAGCCGGGCGCGAAGGTCGCGGGCGACGGGGCTTCGCCGCGCCGGAACGCGGGACGGCCGTTGGGATAGAGCAGCCAGCCCTGGGCCCGGCAATCCGGCGTCCACCAGGGCTGCCAGTAGGCACCGGGGTCCGACGTGCCGCGAAAAAAGACCCAGTCCTGGTCTGCGCCCATGATGTTGTAGCCGCCGCGCGCGGGGTTGTGGTGGACCTGGTTCGGAAAGGCCGGATCGTCATCGTAGGCGTCGGTGAAGAAATAGCTCTGAACGCCGAGGGTCAGGCCGTTGGCGTCGGCGACGGGCCAGGAATCGCTGATCTGGAACCCGCCGACATCGACCTTGTGATAGGGCAGCGGCTCGCCGATCCGCAGCTTGCGGCGGCTATCGGGGCAGTCGACGGGGTCTGCGAAGACGGGTGTATCTGCGGCATCCACGCATACCATCTGGATCAGATAGTCGGTCGGCCGGGACGACTGCGCCTGCGTCGGCGAGGGTGCGCAGCCGGCGAGCAGGGCAACAATCCCCAGCCACGCCGGGCGCGCCGCCCGGACGGTCATCTGCGCTCCAGCACCGTCGTCCGCAGATACCGGCCGTAATCGCTCTTGCCGAGCGCGGTCACGATTGACTCCATCTGGGCCGTGTCGATGAACCCCTGATCGAACGCGATTTCCTCGGGGCAGGCGATCTTGAAGCCTTGGCGTCTTTCCAGCGTCCGCACGAACTCGGCGGCCTCCAGCAGGCTGTCGGGCGTTCCGGTGTCCAGCCAGGCGAAGCCGCGGCCCATGATCTCGACCGACAGCTGGCCGCGGTTCAGGTATTCACGGTTGACGTCGGTGATCTCCAGCTCGCCGCGCGGCGACGGCTTCAGGTTGGCGGCGATGTCGACCACCTGTTCGTCGTAGAAATACAGGCCCGTGACCGCCCAGGGCGACTTGGGCTCAGGCGGCTTCTCCTCGATCGACAGGGCGCGCATGTCGGCGTCGAACTCGACCACGCCGTACCGCTCCGGATCGTTGACGTGATAGGCGAAGACCGTCGCGCCCGTCGGTCGGGCCATCGCGCTGGTGAACAGGTCGTTGATCCCGTGGCCGTAGAAGATGTTGTCGCCCAGGATCAGCGACGACGGCCCGCCGGCGACGAAGTCCGAGCCGATGATATAGGCCTGTGCCAGGCCGTCGGGGCTGGGCTGGACCGCATACTGGATGTCCATGCCCCATTTCGATCCATCGCCCAGCAGGGCCTGGAACGAGGGTGTGTCGCGCGGCGTCGAGATGATCAGCACCTCGCGGATGCCGGCCAGCATCAGGGTCGACAGCGGATAGTAGATCATCGGCTTGTCGTAGATCGGCATCAGCTGCTTGGAGGTGACAAGCGTCATGGGATGCAGGCGCGTGCCCGATCCGCCGGCGAGGATGATGCCCTTCACGTGATAGTCTCCTGGAGTAGTTCGGCGACGATCCCAGCCACGGCGTCCTGCCAGGGCCGGGGGATGATTCCGTAGTCGCGGGTGATCTTGAACGTCGACAGCCGCGAATTCGCCGGGCGCCGGGCCGGGGTCGGATACTCGGCCGTCGTGATGCCTTCGACCTGGGCTTCCGGGCCGCCCCGTGCCTTGCTGAGAGCGAAGACTTCGCGGGCCAGCCCGGCCCAGCTGGTCGAGCCCGCGTTGACGAAATGATAGACGCCGGTCGGCGCCTCCGGGTCAGCGATCATCCTCAGCGTGATGTCGGCCAGGGCCCCGGCGATGTCGCGCGCCGAGGTGGGGCAGCCAGTCTGGTCATCGACGACGCGCAGGGCCGGCCGGTCGGCGGCGAGCCGCAGCATGGTCTTGAGGAAGTTGGCGCGGTGCGGGCTGAGGACCCAGGCCGTGCGCATCACCACAGAGCGTGGGTTGCCGGTGCGGACCGCGACCTCGCCCGCCAGCTTGGAGGCGCCATAGACGCCCAGCGGCCCGACCGGATCGCTTTCGGAGTAGTCCTGCTCGCCGGACCCGTCGAAGACGTAGTCGGTCGACACCTGAACCAAGGGAATGCCGGCCGCCCGCGTGACCTCGGCCAGGATCGCCGGGCCCATGGCGTTGGCGGCGAAGGCGGCTGCGACCTCGGTCTCGGCCTTGTCCACGGCGGTATAGGCACCGGAGTTGATCACGGCCTTGAACGGCGTCGCGGCGAGCATGGCGCGCACCGCGTCCGTGTCACCGAGGTCCAGCTCATCCCGCGTCGGCATGTGGAGACGAACGTAGCTCGGCCAGTCGGCGCGGGCCAGCTCCAGCCCCACCTGCCCCGCCCCGCCGGTCACCAGGATGTCCCAGGTGTCGTGGGGGGCGTCCTCACCCATTGGAGACGCCCAGCCGTTCGGTGTTGTATCGGCCGTCCAGGATAGCCTGCCACCAGGACCGGTTCTCCAGATACCAGCGCACGGTCTGATCGATGCCTTCCTCGAAGGTCACTGAGGGTGTCCACTCCAGTTCGTCGCGGATCTTGGTCGCGTCGATGGCGTAGCGGGCATCGTGGCCCGGACGGTCGGTGACGAAGGCGATCTGGTCGGCATAGCGCTTGCCGTCGGCACGCGGCTGAAGCGTGTCCAGGGTGGCGCAGATCGCCTTGACCACATCGATGTTTCGCCGCTCGGCATTGCCGCCGACATTGTAGGTCTGGCCCGGCCGCCCGCGCTCGAACACGGCCTGGAGCGCGCGGGCGTGGTCGTCGACGAACAACCAGTCACGCACGTTGGACCCATCGCCATAGACCGGCAGCGGCTCCCCGTTCAGCGCACGGATGATGATCAGCGGGATCAGCTTCTCGGGGAAATGATAGGGGCCGTAGTTGTTCGAGCAGTTGGTCATCACCACCGGCAGGCCATAGGTGTGACCCCAGGCGCTGACCAGATGATCCGACGCCGCCTTGGACGCCGAATAGGGCGAGCGGGGATCGTAGGGTGTTGTCTCGGTGAACAGGCCGGTCTCGCCCAGCGAGCCGAAGACTTCGTCGGTCGAGATGTGGTGGAAGCGGAAGGCGGCCTTGTCGGCGTCATCGAGGCCGCGCCAGTAGCCCAGCGCCTGTTGCAACATGTTAAAGGTGCCGACGACGTTGGTCTGGACGAACTCGCCCGGTCCGTCGATCGAGCGGTCGACGTGGCTCTCGGCGGCCAGATGGGCGATGACGTCCGGCCTGAAGTCGGCGAGCGCCGCCGCGACCGCCGCCGGATCGCAGATGTCGGCCTGGACGAAGCCGTAGCGGTTGCTGGTCGAGGCCGGCTCCAGCGAACTCAGCAGACCCGCATAGGTCAGCTTGTCGAACACCAGCACCTCGTGCTCGGTCTCGCGGATCAGGCGACGGACCAGGGCCGAGCCAATGAAACCGGCGCCGCCGGTGACCAGAATGCGCATTGCGAAGTCTCTCCCTAAGGCCGCGCGACCTAGCCCAGATCGCCCGTCGCGGCCATCGCGACGCCGTCATAAACGAACGGGCTGGCGAAATCCAAGAGACGCGGCAGGACGGCGTCCTTGTCCGACAGGACCGGACCGGATGGAGGTAGCGGCCAGTCGATACCGATGTCCGGGCAATCCCAGGCGACACCGCCATCGCAGTCACCCGAATAGACGTCCGACACTTTGTAGGCGACCTCGGTGTCGGGCTCGAGCGTCACGAAGGCATGGCCATAGCCGACCGGCACGAACAGCTGTTTGCCGTTCTCCGCGCTCAAAGTCGCGAAGGCGACCTCGCCATAAGTCGGCGAGCCCTTCCGCAAGTCGACGGCGTAATCGATGATCGCCCCCCGTGGACAACGGACCAGCTTAGCCTGGGCGTGAGGCGGCGTTTGGAAATGGATGCCGCGGATGGTGCCCGTTTGAGCCGAATACGATTGGTTGTCCTGCACGAAGCGGACATCGATCCCCAAAGCCGCGTATTTCGCCTCGGCGTAGGTTTCGGAGAACCAGCCCCGGGCATCGCCAAAGCGGCGCGTTTCGATAAGCTGAACGATCGACATTCGGTTTCCAGGATGAAGCACTCGCACTGCATCGAACGGTTGCCGCCGTCCGACCAAATCGTGTTGCGTCGATACCGGTGAGTTGCCATTGGCGCAAGCTGACCCGGAGGCCTCAAACATCAGACTTCATAGAACTGTCGCAACGAAAGGGGTTGTCATAAACGGGGGTCTCTCTTAGCGGATAGCTGAGGTAGCAGCGAACATGAATATCAAAACTCGCGCGAGACGCGCCTTGCGCGCGCTTGCTCCACTTTCAGAACCAGCGGATACCGCGCAGCGCGAGTTGGGCGACGCCGCGCGTAACCGCCGGGACTGGAAGGCTGCAGCCACCCACTACACTGAGTATCTTCGACGCGCTCCCCGCGACTTCGGGATCCGCGTCCAGCTCGGCCATGCGCTCAAGGAATCCGGACTCTTCGCCGAAGCGGACGACGCCTACTCGCGCGCCTTGAAGCTGAGGCCGCGCGACGCCGACCTGCTTGTCAACTTTGGCCATCTCAAGAAAATTCGCCACCAGTACGCCGCTGCCGCCGAGCTCTACGTCAAGGCTGCAGAAATCGAACGTGGCGGCCATGGTTTGGCGGAGTTGGGTGCGATTGAACTCACGCTTCACTTGACCGTTGCGCATCGGGAACTCCGAGATCGCCTGACGAAGACGGCCCTGGCCGATCGCCTCACAGGACTGCGACTTCTCGCTCACACAGGTATCACATGGCTCGGCGGTGATAGATTCGCCCTGAGCTCCGGCGATCCTTGGTTGGAGTTGAAGTTGGAATCCAAGGCCGATGGTCCCATGGGCTTTCTCAGCCTTCAGGTGGAACCTGATGACGCGAGCTGGCGGCCTGACGCTCGCCTCTATCTGGATTACGCGAACGGCTACCGGGACGATTTGTCGCTACCCCTTCCGGATGCGGTGGATGGACGCGTTTTAGTACCGCTCATGAATTCGGGTGCGATACGGTCGGTCCGCTGGGACCCCGACGCCAAAGACAACATAATCCGGTTTAAAGGGGCGGCCTATGTAGTAAACCCTGATCTGGACCGCGGCATGGCCGACGTCCGCGCTCAGTTTTCGTCGGACATGGTTCCCGATCATGCTCTTGTCGCAATCCGCCGATCTCTCCTGCGCAATGACTTTTCCGCTCATGATGCGATAGGCGTTTCCGCCCGCCTCATGTCCCTCGGAAAAGATGGACCTGAAGCATACGGCGCCTGGCTCCATAGATGGATTGAGCCGACGAAGACCGACTACGCCCGTATCACCGAAATGACGGCTGCTATGCCGCGCAAGCCGTCGTTCTCGTTCGTGATGCCCGTCTATAATCCGCCCGCGGACCTGCTGGCGGAATGTCTCGATTCCCTGCTTGATCAGACCTACGCGGATTTCGAGATCTGCATAGCGGACGACCGCTCGCCCAACCCCGAAATCCGTCGATTGCTCGAAAAGTATGCGGCCCGGGACTCCAGGATCAAACTGGTCCTGCGTGAGCACAACGGGCACATCTCGGCCGCCAGCAACTCAGCTCTGGCGCTGGCCACGGGCGAGTTCATCGTCCTCGTTGATCACGACGATCTCATTCCCGACTACTGCCTTTTCGTCGTCGCCCACTTCATCAACGAGAACCCGACCGCGCAGATTCTCTATTCCGACGAAGACAAGATTACCGTCGATGGCCATCGCTACGACCCCTATTTCAAGGGCGATTTCGACCCGTTCCTGATGTTCGGCCACAACATGGTGAGCCATCTGGGCGTCTATCGGCGCGACCTGGTCGAGGCGATCGGCGGCTTCCGTCTGGGGCTGGAGGGCAGTCAGGACTACGACCTGGTCCTTCGGGCGATCGAGCATGCCGGCCCCGACGCCATCGTCCACATTCCCCACGTTCTTTATCACTGGCGCGCCATCCCGGGTTCGACGGCCGTGTCGGGGGACGAGAAAAGCTATGCCGTCGTCGCGGCACAGCAGGCCGTGAACGGCCATTTCGAGCGGACCGGGCTGCCGCTCCGTTCGGTCAACGGACTGGCACCCGGCGTCAATGCCGTGAAGCCTGATCGCCACTACGACACCTTGGTGTCAGTCATCATTCCGACCCGCGACGGCGTCGACGATCTGCGGGCCTGTATTGAATCCGTACTCGCCGTCGATCATTCGAACACCGAGATCCTCGTGGTGGACAACGGATCGGAGGATGCGGCGACCCTCGCTTATCTGGATCGGATCCAGCGTGAGGAGAAAGGCCTGGTGCGGGTGCTGGTCTATCCGCATGCCTTCAACTTCTCGGAGATCAATAACTTCGCCGTCGAGCATGCCAGGGGCGAAATCCTCTGCTTCCTGAACAACGATACCGAGGTGATCGCAAAGGATTGGCTGGCACGCGCACGCGGATTGATCGCCGTTCCCGGCGTCGGCGTGGTGGGTGCACGGCTGCTTTATCCGGACGGGACGTTGCAGCATTTCGGCGTCGTGACCGGCATGGCCCAGCACCGGGTGGCGAGCACACCGCATGTGGGCCTGCCCGAACAGGCCGGCGGATATTTTGGCAAGGCTCGGCTGCTGCAACAGTTCTCGTCGGTGACGGCCGCCTGCATGTTCGTGCGGGCCGATGTGTTCCGCGGCGTGGGCGGGTTCGAGCCCAGTCTGCGCGTCGCCTATAACGACATCGACCTGTGCCTGAAGGTGCGGGCGGCGGGCCACAAGGTCATCGCCGATCCGCAGATCCTGCTGACGCACAAGGAGTCCAAGTCCCGGGGCAGCGACCAGACCGGGGCCAAGGCCGAACGTCTCGAGAGCGAAGCCCGGACGATGCGGGCGCGATGGGGCGAGGTGCTGGATCGCGATCCGTTCTGGTCGCTCAATCACGATCTGGATCACAACGACTTCCGGCTGGCCCATCCGCCGCGCCGGCCACTGCCCTGGCAAAGACCCGACGACGCGCGCGACGGCGACGGGACACCTTCGCTGTTCAGACCTGGGCGAAGCTATCTGTCCAACCTGTGGGCCGCACGACGACCTTCGTCGGACGCGGCCGAGATGGCACCAGCAAGTCAGAGCGGCCTGGGCGTGATCGTGAGGATCGGCGACGCTTCGATGGCGCAGGTGGAGGAGACGCTCCGCAGCCTTAAGCATCAGCAGACCGCGCCGCGATGGACAGCCTTCGTCACAGACGTAGCCACCCCGCCCGAGAGGATCGCGGATCTCAAGGCCTTGGCAACATCTTCCGGGGCTCTTGCCGTCACGGGCGCGACGCTTGACAAGGGCTTGCGAGCCGCCCTCGCCGTCGGCCCTTGCGATCAGGCGATGATCGTTGCGGCCGGCGACCTGCTGGAACCCGAGGCCATCGAGCGGTTCGTCGAAGCGTTCGAAGCCGGAGCCGAGATCGCTTACTGCGATGTCATGAAGACCGGGGCGGAGCACGACGACATCCGCACATTCGTGGCGCGTTCCGCCTTCAGCCATGACGGCTACCTGTCGCATCCCTATTTCAATCGGGGACTGGCGATCGATCGCAAGCTGATCGAACAGGCGCTGGACGACGCCGCTCCCGAGCCATTGTGGGGAATCACGGACCTGGTGCTGCGTTGCATCGAGCGGGCCGCGAGTGTGGCCCATATCCCGGCCTTCCTCTACCGGTTCCAGGACGTTGAACCGGTCGTCGAGGAGACCGACTCGCTCAGCGTCATCGATGCACATCTGAGCCGACTGAAGACCGGGGCGACAGCGGCACCTGGCCTCAGAGAGGGAATCTTCAGGATCGATTATCCCGACCCGGGCGGCCGCACCCTGATCATCATCCCCACCAAGGACGGTGTCGAACTGCTGCGCACCTGCGTGGAGTCGGTAAGGCGAACCACGACCGACGTAGACATCGTGATCATTGACCACCAATCCACCAAGCCGGAGACGCTCGTCTATCTGGAGTCGCTCAAGGGGCAGGTGATGATTGAGCCCTATGCTGGCCCGTTCAATTTCTCTGACATGAACAACTTGGCGGCCCAGCGGCACGCCAGCGGTTACGACTACGTCGTGTTCATGAACAACGACATCGAGGCTATCGAACCGGGCTGGCTGGAACGCATGCGCAGTCTCGCCGCCCGCCCAGATGTCGGGGTCGTCGGCGCCACCTTGTTGTACGACGACCGAACAATCCAGCATGCTGGCGTGATCCTCGGCGTCGGGGGCTGCGCGGCCCATGGCCAGACCGGCGCGGATTTCGAGCGGCAGGGTCTTCGCAACCCGGGCTACGATTACAGCCTGGTTTCGACACGGGACTATTCCGCGATCACGGCCGCCTGCATGATGATGCGCACGGAGGTCTTTCTGGGCGTCGGCGGGTTCGACAAGGATCTGGCCGTGGGGTTCAATGACACGGACCTTTGCCTGCGAGTCGCAAGCCTGGGCTACCGGATCCTGAACGATGCCCACACCGTCCTGTACCATCACGAGTCCGCAACCCGATCGCTTACCGACGACTTAAAGCACCCGGAGGACGCCCTTCGTTTTCTGCGGCGGTGGAAGCTGCTTCTAGCCGAAGGCGACCCCTTCTACAGTCCCCTGCTTTCGCTCACGACCGACTTCGGGCTTGGGGACATCACCGAGATGTACAACCCGATCCGCATTCGGCCCGTGAAACCTAGCATCATGGAACTTAATCGTGGTCGGCCCGCGAAGGCTCCCGCGCCGCTCCGCTATCAGGCCGGCAAACCGGCTTTCGAGCAGGAACTGCCGCCTCCGCCCACCAAGCCCAAGGGCCGCAAGCAGTGATGAGCGACGCTGCGGGTATTTGCCTCCTGATCACCGCCTCGACGCGGCGGCAATGCCCCTCTGGCCACCGGAGTATTCGCCAGAAACAATGCGGGCCAATAGTCCTGATCTGCAATCCTTCACGGACGAAGATCATTGGACACATTACGTCATGTGTGGACGACCTCCCAGACGCAAGAGTAAAAACGACGTTGGCGCTCGGTCGAGTGCAGTCATGTGTTCGGCCTGTTGGTGCAGCTGCGTGCGCTGCTGGCCTTGATGAAGT
>NZ_JAFCVJ010000039.1:0-18123 GCF_049896985.1 Brevundimonas sp. SL161
CCTTCTCGACCACGAACGGCTCGAAGAACGCCCACTCCGCATCCGACATCAAACCACGAACCATGGCTGCTCTCCGCAAAGAACAGCCTTGAATCAGCGATCAGCTGATTTGGGAATCCTCTTTGTCCACACCGCCTAGGGCGGTTTCGATGTTGCCCAAGATCGTCTCAACTACTCGCCGCGCCCCCTCCGTGCCTAGATGTGGATATTCGGCGGCGAGACGGCCCATAAGCTGTGTTTTTCTCATCCGCCCTTTAAAGCGGGACAGGGGCAATCTGCCAACGGCGTTTCCGAAGCGGACGTCGCCAACGACCGTTTAGGGTCGGACCACGACATTGGCATCAGGCCCGAAATCGGACATCCAGCCCCGATGCTCGAAATCGGACGCTTCGAATTGCGGCTAAGGGTGGGGAGCAGACCTCTCGTTCGGTCGCAATCTGCGTTCTGTTTAGGTACTCATCGGTCATGCAGTCCGCGACGGCCACGTGACATCACGATCATCCACTGCTGTCCGAAACGACCTGCGCCGCCGCGCTGAGGGTGTTGCGGCAGGGTCACCGTTCGCGGAAGTATGTGAGCCTGTCGATCAGCCTGCCACAACACGCAGACGCAACCTCTCAATGCCAGGACGGTTGTAAGCCAGAGCGATCCAGTTCCACCCGCTCATGGCTCCGACCCTGGCTTTCGCCCCGCGAGCCTTCGGATCGCCCAAGGCATCCAATGCCGACTCCAGTATCACAACCCGATGACGTGGCTCTGAGCCTAACCCTTGCGGTCGTCACTGCCTCTCCGTCACCCTTGCTGCTGTTGAACGGCGACCTCGCCATCATCGCGGCGAGCAACTCGTTTCGAAATGCGTTCGATGTCGCTCAGGTGGAGTTGGCCGGGCAGGCTCTATATGGCCTCTCGAACAGCGCTTGGGATATCCCCGAACTTCGCCGATTGCTGGAAGCCACCCTTTCCGGGGCGCAAAGCGACGACTGCGAACTGGACCTTAAGCTCACCCAACCGCCTCTCAGGCATCTCGTGGTCCAGGCCAGGCGGCTTGACTACCTCGACCTCGATCAGACCAGGCTGCTCGTCGCCCTGTCAGACGTCACCGAGGCCAGAGCCGACACGGCGTTGAAAGAGAATGAGGCACGCCACAACATCGTCCTGCTGCAGGAGGTGCGCCACCGGGTCGCCAACAGCCTACAGATCATCGCCAGCGTCCTGCTGCAGAATGCCCGCAAGACCCCCTCCGAGGAAACGCGTGGCCACCTGACGGACGCCCATCACAGGGTCATGTCCGTGGCGGCGCTGGAGCGGCTGCTCTCCGCCTCACAGGAAGGCGATGTCGATGTGCATGCCTATTTCACCGCCTTGTGCGAAAGCATCACGGCCTCGATGATCGGCGAGGCCGGCAGAGTCACCTTGACCGTCGATGGCGGCGACGGCGTCATCGACGCGCGGGTTTCGGTCAGCCTCGGCCTCATCATCACCGAGCTGGTGATCAACGCCTTGAAGCATGCCTTCCCCGACGGTCGATCGGGCAGGATCACCATCGACTACAGTTTTCATGGCCCGAACTGGATCCTGTGCGTTCGAGACGACGGGGTGGGAATGCCGCTGGTTGCCCCTGATCGAACCGGCCTAGGAGCGAGCATCGTTGAGGCCCTCGCAAGACAGTTGAACGCCTTGGTGACGACCGTGCCTGAAAATCCTGGCACTAAGGTCTCGATCGAACACACGCAGATCGCCCTGGTCCACGAAGAGCCCGAAGTCGCCTCGCACTCCTTTTCCAAGACCCAGGCCGCCCCCGGCACCGCGAGGCATCAAGTCCAGAAAGACCGATCATGACCGACGTGCAGCCCCCTCAGAGGATCGGCCAGACCCTGCTGATCGTCGAAGACGAGGCCTTGGTGGCGATCGTCCTTCGGGATGTCCTCTCCGAAGCCGGTTACCATGTGCTTGACCTCACGACGCGACACGCCGAGGCCCTTGAGGTCGCAAGGGCCTGCAAGCCGGAACTAGCTCTGGTCAATATCCGCCTCGCCGGTCGCGACGACGGCATCGAGCTGGCCGTGCAACTGAAGGCGCTGGATATCCCCGTGGTCTTCATCAGCGGTCAGATCAGCCGGGCGCGGACGGCAGCGACCGTCGCGATCGCATCCATGCCCAAGCCCTATGACGCCTACGAGATGGTGCTCGCAGTGGCCTATCTACTGGCGCGTCTCAAGGGACCGACATCTTTGCCGCGACCGGACAAACTTGAAGTGTTCGATGAAGACCTTGGGCTGGCACCTGCCGCCTGAGGTTTGCCTGCCGCTTCGAGGAAGATGATCCGGCCCGCATCGCGGTCGTTCCCTAAAAGTTGGCGCTGGACGGTTAGCGGACCCCATTTATCACTTTTGCACGGACCATGTTCGGATGTGGGGCTGTAAGGGCAACTTCGCCAAGTCAAAAACCCCCTAACGTCCCGGTTCGACCCAGATCAAACGACGCGTTGACTCTAGACGACCAGCCTGACCGTAGCGGTGTCAATCGGCACCCAAAAAGGACCCCCTATAGGCGTGCAATAGGGACCCCCTTTTGGTGTTCGGGATGGACGTCACGAGCGCACCGCTTGCGAGGGTTGGGGCGTAGGGAGGGCGTAGCCCGACTGAAGGCTCAACCCTCGCTTGGCGTTCTTCCTGGTAGGGTCAGCTGCGGTGTTTAAAGCGCCAGCTGTCGTTGCCGGTCTCGACGATGTCGCAGTGGTGAGTGATGCGGTCGAGGAGCGCTGTCGTCATCTTGGGATCGCCGAACACGGTCGGCCATTCGCCGAAGGCGAGGTTGGTCGTGACGATCACCGAGGTGCGCTCGTAGAGCTTGCTGATCAGGTGGAACAGCAGCTGACCGCCCGAGCGTGCGAACGGGAGGTAGCCCAACTCGTCGAGAACGACGACGTCGAGGCGGCAGAGCTGAGCGGCCAGCGCACCGGCCTTGCCCAGACGGGTTTCCTCCTCGAGCCGGTTCACGAGGTCGACGGTGTTGAAGTAGCGCCCCCGTGCGCCAGCGCGCACGACGTTGGCGATGATGGCGCTGGCCAGGTGCGTCTTGCCTGTGCCGGTCCCGCCGACCAGCACGACGTTGCGCCGGTTCGCCAGGAAGGAGCCGTTGTGCAGGGACGATACCGTACTCGCCGAGGTGGCCTCGCAGTGCGTTGATCAGCATCGTCCTCTGGCGGACGAGCAGGTCACGGGTCTTGTGCAGCATATGAACCGCCTGCTGGGCCTTCGACTTCACAGCCACAAACCGCACGGTCGCCCGGGTAACAGCCTCGGCGATGGCTTCGGCGTCGGCGGCGTCAGTCTTGCCTCGCTTCACATAGGCCTTCACGCACGCTGGCGGCATGAGCCGTGCGTCATGGCCGAGCGCCATCAGTTCGCGAGCCCAATAGTGGGCGGAGGCGCAGGCTTCGATTCCGACAAGGCAGGGACCGATCGATTGAAAGAAGGCCAGCACCTGGCCCCGTCGAAGCTGCCGCCGAACGACGACAGCACCGTCAGCGGCTACTCCGTGTACCTGGAAAACGTTCTTCGCCAGATCGAGCCCGACGACAGCTCTGGTCTGCATGATACCGCTCCTAGACGTGACGTCCCTGATGACGACTGCTCCAGAAAAGCTGGTTAGGCGGAGGTCGTCCACACCATCACGTCACCGCGCGCAGCCATGAATCCGTGCGCCGCGGTCGATCTCTTGACGGCCATGCCGATCATTGCGGCAGCTCTGCCAGGGTTCTAACGCAGGCTTAGAAGTCGTTGGCTCCGCTGTGGGCACTGGCCAGAAACTAGCCAGAAACAGATGACATCAACGTGCATGAGATTGCACTAGTGGCAACTATCGGCGTCTGACGAAAGGGGAGAAGCTTTGGTCCGGGTTTGGCGTTTACAGCTGGCAGGGCCCGGAAACGCTGGCTTTAGAGCCGTTCTTCCCGTTCCGGAACCGCCAAGGCGGACGCGTAGCTCAGCGGGCCAGCGCCTCGTTGACATCGAGGGGGTCACAGGTTCAATCCCTGTCGCGTCCACCATTCCTTCCCATCACATTGCCAGGCGTTGAAGAAACCTTCCGCCCGCGCCCTGCCCGGACCTTGCGGTCCGCAAGCGCCGTCGCGGAGACCCGGCCAGGCGGATGCCCGGCGCGGGGCCTGTCCTGCCCCGAGGCCAAGAGAGTCGCCCCGTTCCGGGCGGGTGACTTGAGGCCTGTGGGGAACCGGCCGATACTGCGGGCATGACCGATCCGACGCCCGCCGCCGACATGACCTATGCCCGCTATCTGGACCTGGACCGGCTGCTGGCCGCCCAGAACCCGATCAGCGACGAACATGACGAAATGCTGTTCGTCATCATCCACCAGACCAAGGAGCTCTGGCTCAAGCAGATCCTGCACGAGGTCGCCCTGGCCCAGTCGTTGGTGCGAGCCGGGGATCTTGTCCCGGCCTACAAGAGCCTGGCGCGGGTCAGCCGCATCCAGGCGGTGATGACCCAGAGCTGGGACATCCTGGCGACCATGACGCCCGCCGACTACCTGCGCTTCCGCGGCGTACTGGGCTCCAGCTCCGGCTTCCAGAGCGACCAGTTTCGCCGGCTGGAGACCATGCTGGGACTGAAGGATGCGAAATTCCTGTCGTTCCAGCTCGACCGGCCGGAAGCCCATGCCGCCCTTTCGGAAGCGCTGGCCGCGCCGAGCCTCTATGACGACGCCCTGGCCCAGCTCGCGGCCGCCGGGATCGTCGTCCCCGCAGAGGCGCTGAACCGCGACGTCAGCCAGCCGTATGAGCCCTCTGAAGGCGTCGAGGCCGCCTGGCTGGAGGTCTATCGCGACACCGAACGCTGGTGGCCCTTCTATCAACTGGCCGAGAAGCTGGTCGATCTGGACGACGCCCTCCTGACCTGGCGCCACAAACATGTGGTGACCGTGGAGCGGATCATCGGTCGGCGTCGCGGCACCGGCGGCACCGACGGCGTCGGCTACCTGTCGTCCACGCTTGAGCGTCGCTGTTTCCCCGAGTTGTGGTCGTTGCGCACCAAGCTTTAGGCCCCTGTCCGCTGGACGGAGCCGACATCAGCCATAGGCGGGGACAGCGACCTCAAGCGCCTCGGTCCAGCCGTCACTGTTCGGAAACTGCGGCCCCGGCGTCGCCGGGCGCTATGATCTGCGCCGGGGTCTTGCAGATCCGACGGTCGGGTCAGATCGCCCGCCGCCCCAGCCCCGCGATCCTGTCGAGCCATTGCTCGCACCGGGCGTCGCTGATGCCCTCGACATTGCCGACGATGGTGGTCCGGGTCAGGCCGATGCCGACGAAGCCCAGGATGTTGCGCCTCAGGGCGGTCAGCGCGTGGGCGAAGTAGAAGCCACGGTAAATGGCGGCCGGCATGCCCATGGTGACGATGACCCGCGCGGTCCGGCCCTTGAGGCGACCGTCACCCACGGTTCGTTCCCTCTGTCCGAAGGCGAAGCCCGGGCGGAAGGTCTGTTCGAACAGGGCCTTTAGCCGGGCCGGCATGAACCCCAGCCAGAGCGGATGGATGATGACCAGATGCTGGGCCCAGGCGATATCCTCCTGGACGCCGAGAATCGCGGCCGGCGCCGAGGCGGCCTCCCAGTCGTCGCGACGGATCAGGTCAGGGAATTCGAGCCGCGACAGGTCGACCCGGCGCACCTCGTGACCGGCGGAGGCGGCTCCCGAGGCGTAGGCGTCGGCCAGGGCGTGGCAAAATCGCCTGGGGTCCGGATCAGGATGGCCGTCCAGCACCAGGATTCGGCGCGCCATCAGGCGATCGCCTGTTCGCCCGGAGCCGGGGTCTCGATCGGTTCAAGCCGTTCCACGCCGTAGGTGTGGGTCTGGCCGTCCGCCGCCACGATGGAGACGTATTCACCGAGGGCGAACTGCTCCTCGCCGAGACGGAAGCCGGAGGCGTCCAGATCGTCCCGCCCGTCCAGGTCCAGCAGCCAGCGATCGCCGACCGTGTGCCGCAGGCGGCCCGTGGCGACGGTCGCGTCCCGCACGAACCGGCGCACGAAGCATCGGTCGGGCGCGGCGCGACAGGCCGCGAGATCCAGCCGTCCCGCCTCGTCGAGAGCGGCGACGATGTCCCATCCGTCGCGGGCGTCGCCGTGCGGATGGCCGGGCTCGCGCGCCAGTTCGAGCCGGATATGGTGAAAGCCGCTCATCGCAAACCTCGGATCAGTGGGTGAGAAGGAGGCAGACCGGCGCGGAGGCCAGCAGTTCGGAGGTCACGCCGCCGAGCGCCCATTCGCGCAGACGGGCATGGCCGTAGCCGCCGCAGACGATCAGCCCGGCCTTGTGACTGGCCGCGAAGCCCAGGATGTTCCGGGCGGCGGTGGTCTTTCCGGGAGGGGAGACATGAGCCTCTGCCGCTATCCCGTGACGCGCCAGCCAGGCGACGACGTCGTCGGTGCGCGCGGCGGCCTGTTCTGCGGTGTCCTCGCCCGCAATCTCCAGGACATGGACGGTGGAGGCGCGGCTCAGCAGGGGAAGGGCCGAGGCCGCAGCACGCTGGGCTTCGCGGCTGTCCTTCCAGGCGACCACCGCCGGCCAGCCGGTCGGGTCCCGCTCCCGCTCCGGCGGAACCACGAGGACCGGGCGCCCGACGGCCATCAGGACATCAGCCGGATCGATGGCGTGGGTCGGCGCGCGCGACGAGCGGCGGCCGAGGATGACAAGGTCCGCAGCCCGGGCCTCATGCGCCACGACATCGGCTGGAAGCCCCAGCCTGCCCCGCCATTCCGTCCGGCCCCGTCGAGACCCGACGAGCTCGTGGAAACGCGTGAGCGCGCCGCGAACCTCCGCCTCGGCGAGGTCGCGGAGGAAGGTGAAGGCCTCCCCGAACATGGCGCCGCCGGTGTAGAGGTCGTCCGCCGGCGGGACGCTGAGGGCGACGCCGCAGGCTCCGATCAGATGGGCGTCCAGTCCGGCCGCCAGATCGCAGGCGAGGCGAATCCGGGCGTCGCTGTCGACGCCCTGGTCCACAGCCACGAGCAGGGTCTTGAACGTCATTCGCGGGCCTTTCGAAGCCTTGGGTCAGCGCTCGCGCGGCGGAGCGCGACGCGGAAGGGCGGTCCAGAGGGCGGCGCCCCCGACGAACCCCATGAAGAGGGTGAAGAGGGCGATGACCGTCGCAACGACGGGGATGGCTTGTGCGGGCATGGGCAGGTCTCCTTCTCTGACCTTGGTCGCCCAACGGTCGGCGCGGCGCCTTGACCGAGATCAAAACATGCGGTGCAGATCGACGACCAGGAGGCGAGGACCAGGGCCGAGGCGTCGGTCGGAAAGCCGTTCGGACCGCCTTGATTTGCATCAACTCCCGGTGCGCCGCGATCGCAGACAAGACTGAGCTTCGCGGCGTCAGGATTCCACCATGCTCGAGCTCAAGGCTCTCCCCGTCGAATGCGACGATCGCCGCAGAAGCACGGACTGCGCCGGCTGCGGCGCCCGAATGCTGAGCGTGTGCGGCAGCATCAAGGAGGCCGACCTCGGAAGCCTCGACGCGCTGGCGGACCCCGTCACGCTGGAGGCCGGAGCGTCGCTCATCCGCGAGGGCGACGCCGCCTGCCATCTGTTCAACATCACCGCCGGGTCCGTGCGGGTCTACAAGCCGCTGTCCAACGGTCGCCGCCAGATCATCGGCTTCCTGTTCGCGGGCGACTTCCTCGGTCTCTCCACCGGGGAGACCTACGTCTTCTCCGCCGAGGCGATCGAGCCGACCACGGCGTGCCGGTTCCGCAAGAGCGACTATCGCGCCCTCATCCGGGATACCCCCGCGCTCGAGGCCGTTCTGCTCGAACGGGCCACTCACGAACTGGCTGCGGCCCAGAACCAGATGCTGCTCCTGGGTCGCAAGACCGCAATCGAGCGGGTGGCGACCTTCCTGCTGGATCAACCGGCGCACGACCCCGCCCGCCCCAGCCTGACGGACCACATCCGCCTGCCGATGACCCGGTCGGAGATCGCCGACTATCTTGGCCTGACGATCGAGACCGTCAGCCGGATCCTGACCCGGCTCAGGACCATGGGCGTCATTCGCCTGCTCTCCCCGACCGAGCTGCTGGTCCGGCAGCCGGAGCGGCTGCGGTCCCTGTCCGACGGCGGCGTCTGACGTCGGGCGGCCGCCACCCGCCTTCGCCCTGCCTCCAGGATGAGCGCCCGTCCAGCCGCGCTGGACGCCGCGGGGCGCCGTCAGAAATGCTTGAGGAGGTCTCTGGCCGAGCGGCACGGCCGATGATCCGAGGTTTGCGCTGGATCAAGGTTCCGCGACCGCAACAGGGCCACGGTCCTGTCGACGCCTCGCTGGCCGTATTGTGCAGCCAGACCGCGTCGTGGACCACCAGATGCGCCCCAGCAGCCCATCCCAGATCGCCATTCCCGGGGCCGGCCTGGCCGTCCTCGCCCCGGCCGTCAGGAGGGTCTGACCATGCCGGAGGTCGCTCCACCCCCCATCCACGGCGGCGCGGTCGCCGCCGTCGTGGCCCTGCTCGACGCCCAACGGCTTTTGTCGCTCGCCGTCAATCGTCCTGACGGTTGGCCCCAGGCGACCACTGTGGGCTACGTCAACGAAGGGCTGAATCTGTATGTGGTCGTAGCGCGGACCAGTCAGAAACTGGCGAACATCAGGGCCGACTCACGAGTCTCCGTCGTCATCCGCAGCGAGGCGCAGCAAGGCGACGCCGTGGGCGTATCCATGGCCGCCCGGGCCGTGGAGATCACCGATCCCGTCCTGGTCGAGCGCCTCGATCAGTCCGTCCGGGAACGGTATCCGGACCTGCACGTCTTCGGACCCGGGGGCGATTCCGTCGCCGTGATCCATCTGCGCCCCGAGATCATCTCGCCGGTCAGCGTGATCGCGGGGCGCAGCCACTCCCAGACCTTCAGCCTCCAACCCGCCGATACGACTCCGCACATCGTTGCGGCCCCGCGCGTGATCGACCTGATCTGAGCCGACGCTTCGCGCATCGTCCGCGACGAACCGGGCCGGCTGAGGATCAAGAGAGCGGCCGCTTGCGCTTTCAGCCGCGCGCAGGGCAAGACTGTTTCAACCTCAAGGCCGAGGACGAGGCCCTCTTCGAGGCGGTCTACGATCGCTCGCGACCTGCAGGCGACGGTTCCAGGCCGACGCCCTCAGTCGCTGAAGCGGAAGGTTTTCGCCAGCAGACCGGCAACAGTCTCAGGCGCCTTGGATCCCGCCGCCCGGACCTCTCCATCCCGCGCCCGCGAGGCTCGGCGTCGAACAGACGGGTCATACTCCGGGTGTCGAACTTCAGCATGACGCCATGGCCGGCCGTGTCAGGGATCGAGGCGACCGCCAGCGGCAGGCCGGCTCCGGCGCAGAAGGTCGCAGTCACGCTGATCGCCTGCCGATAGGAGAACTGCAGCATGGTATCGAAGCTGCGCAGCAGGATCGTCGGGACGTTACTCGCCGTCGCCAGGGGCGCGGGCTCCAGGATGGTGTTGGCGATGATATAGACGCGACCGCCGCGCATCCGCCGGCCCGCCCCCTTCAACCGCAGCAGCGCATCAGGAAGAACGAACAAGGGGGCCGCAACACCGCCGTCGACGTGCATTTCTTCGTAGATCCGACCGCCGGACCGACAGGCTATCATGCGCGGCGGAAAAACCCCCGGCAGGCTGGCGGACGCGGCCAGGATCTGCCGAAAGAGAGTGATGGCGTTCGCCTCTCCGGCCTCGCGCATCTGGCTGGCGATCGCACCGAGATCCCAGATGCAGGCGCGCTGTCGATCCAGGTCGGTGGTCGCCACGAACAGGCGACGGCCCTCGGCGTGCGCGGCCGCCACGGCCTCAAGCAAGGGTGCATCAATGAAGGGCGCGATCAGGCCGTCGAGTGCGGCAGCGCGGAACAGGCCCGGCTCCAGGCCCGGGACCGCACGGCGCAGGGCGAAGAGCGCCGCAGCGTGACCGCCCGTGTAGGCGTCCTGGAGCCGGCCGTCCCAGGCAGGGCCAAGGAAGGCGAAAGGGGCGATCAGGGCCCCGGTGCTGACGCCGGTGACCAGGGCGAACTCCGGACGCCGCCCGGCCCGCGATAGACCCACCAGTAGCCCGGCGCCGTAGGCTCCGCCCGCCGCGCCGCCGGAAATCGCCAGGACATTGAACGGGACGCGCGACCAGGGCGCACGCGGCGCTGCGATGCGATCCATGGCGGAGACCAGACCGTGTTCCGCCTCTTGCGCGGTGAGACGCACATCCTTGAAGCCGACCGGCTGGCCGGGGTCATCGGCCAGATCGCGCTTGCGGCGCAGGAAGGAGCGGGTCGGCGCGTCTGTCATGGACCTCGGTTCCGGCGGCGTTGCGACGCCGCAACGTTGACAGGGCTCTCACGACCGTTCTGATCCGATCCGCCCGGCCGATGCAAGGTCAGGTCTCATAGAGCCCTCTCAGGCGGGCGACGGCGCCGCATCTGATCTGGATCAAGGCCAGGCCGGTCAGATGCGCGTCCTCTCGTCCGTCGGCGCTCTCTGCGAGAACAAGGGCCGCGAGCCGCCCTGGGAGGACTCTTATGAGCTACAAGTCCATCGTCGCCCTGGCTTTCGGTCATGCCGGCGACGCCGCGACACTCGGCTTCGCCGCCGCGCTCGCCGTCCTCAACAAGGCCAGGGTGGTCGTGTTTCCCGTCGTGCCCGACCCGATGGTCGATCTCGTCAGCTACGGCATGCTGCTCGGCACGACCCTTCCGGATGAGACAACGTCGGCGATCCTCCCGAGTCAGAAGGCGGCGAGAGCCACGCTGGAGACGGAATGTCGCCGCATCTGCAATGCGGCCGACCTGATCTTCGGAGACGGAGAGGGCCTTCCCCGCATGGCGTTGGCCACTCCCACGGGCCGGGCGGAGATCGCATTGAGCCATTGCCTGGCCCTGGCCGATCTGGTGGTGATCAGTCAGGAGAGCCTGACCACGTCCCTGATCGCCGAGGAGACCTTCGCCCAGACGCTGCTGCAGCGACGCGTCCCCATCCTGATCGCCCGGGGGGATCCTCCCGGCCTGGAAGGACCGGTCATGATCGCCTGGGACGGCAGCGCCGAAGCCGGCCGGGCGGTCAGGCAAGCCCTCCCGCTCATCGCCATGTCGTCCGCAACCACCGCCGTCCAGTGCGCCAAAGGTCTGGACCCAGTGGCCGCCAATCCGTCATTCGGTCCTCTGCTCGACTATCTCCGCGCCCATGCGGTCGGAAGCGCCAGCACCGAGACAGTCAGGGGCGGGCCAGAGGGTCTCGCGCTGGTCGAGGCGGCCAAAAGGCTGAAGGCGGGAGTCCTGATCGCAGGGGGCTACGGACACAGCCGCCTGCGGGAGGCCGTCTTCGGGGGCGCCACCCGCGCCCTGCTCGACGATGTCGAGGGGCCGTCCCTGTTGATGGCGCACTGAGATGTCGATCCGCACCCTCCTCACCGATCTCAACGCCGCCGAAGATTTGCCGCGGCTGGACGTCGTCCTGGCTCCGGCAGCCGATCCGGGCGCGGCCGAACGGACTGCGGTCGCGGCGGGAGGCGACACGCCGCCGGGCGACGGCGTTCCCGTCGGACCGGGCGTGATGATCGTGCGGGAGAGGGATATCCGAACCGCCTCGCTGTCCCTCCAGGCCGATCTCGTCGCGCGCGTGGAGGACCTGCGGCTGGAGTGGCGGGGCGATGTGACCGCCGACGGCCCCCTGCCCTGCCTGAGCATTCATTGACCGGCGCCCCGACCTGGCCGGTCGACCCGGCGGTGCTGCCCGGCTTTCTGCTGGCCATGGTGCTGATCGAGCTCACACCTGGCCCCAACATGGGTTACCTCGCCGTGATCGCGGCCGGACGCGGCCGCCTGGCCGGCGTCCTGAGCGTTCTGGGCATCACCGCCGGGCTCGGCGTCTACCTCGTCCTGGCCGTGTTCGGCCTCACCCGCGGCCTGACGGACGCGCCGGTCGCGATGACGGCCCTGAGATGGGGCGGCGTCCTCTACCTGTTCGTGCTCGCCGCGGAGGCCCTGCGTCCCTCGACAGGAACGATCGCCACAAATGGCGGCGCCGGCCGTCTCGTGGCGCGCGGCCTGCTCGCCAACCTCCTCAATCCCAAGGCCCTGCTGTTTTACGGCGTTCTCCTTCCGGGCTTCGTCAGGCCGGACCACGCGCCCCCCTGGGTCCAACTGCTCAGCCTGGGTCTGGCCCACATCGCGATCAGCGTCCTGATCCACCTCGGCATCGTTCTGGGGGCGGCGCGCACCACGGCCACCTGGGGCGCAGGCCGGCGGCGGATGCTGCGCTTCATCTCGGCGGCGGGCCTCGCCGCAGTCGCCCTTTGGCTCGCCCTGGCGAACTGACGAAAGGTGTCTTCATGCTGACCCTGACATTTCACGGCGCGGCCGGTTGCGTGACCGGCTTCTGCGCCCTGCTCCAGACGGACCACGGCCGTTTCCTCGTCGACTGCGGCATGTTCCAGGGCCCCAAGACCCTCCGGGCCCCCAACCACGAACCGTTCCCTTTCAATCCTGCGGAGATCGACGGGGTGTTCCTGACCCACGCTCACATCGATCATTCCGGCCCGCTGTCGAAACTGGTCAAGGCCGGCTTCAAGGGCTCGATCATCAGCACCCGGGCGGCCCGGGCATCTGGCGATGCGCGCCAACGCCCTGATCGTCTTTCCCGCCGGCTTCGGCACCCTGGACGAACTCTTCGAGATTCTCACCCTGCGCCAGACCGGCAAGGCACCGCCCATCCCGGTGAACCTGTGCGACCGGGCCTTCTGGACCTCTCTGATCACTTTTGAGGTCCTCGAAACCCAGGGCTTCATCTCGCCTGCGGGCCTCGGTCTCTTCACGTTCGCGGAGACTGCCGAGGACGCCTGGCGGGCCCTGCACGACAGCCGCCTGGTTGCCGGTCGCCCGCTCGGTCCGAAGCCGGCGCTGTGAAACGGTCAGGCGCCCCGCCTTCGCATGCGGTCGAACCGCGTCCTGGATGCCCGAACGTCGGACCGGCCTGACGGCCGGATTTGCGCCAGATCAAGGCGGGGCGGCCAGATGCGCCCATCCTCCCCACGGCTATGCAACGGAGAGGCCAGAGATGGGACGTTTGACCGACAAGACAGCGATCGTGACCGGCGGAGCCTTGGGACTGGGGCGGGCGATCGCCACCCGAATGGCGCAGGAGGGTGCGGCGGTCGCCGTTCTGGACACGCTTGAGCCCGAGGGCCGATCGCTGGTCGACGAGCTCTCGACCCAAGGTCTGACGGCTGCGTTCGAGCGGTGCGACGTTACGATGGAGACCGACGTCGCCGAGGCCTTCGCAAGGGTCGCCGCCCGCTTCGGGGGCTTCAACACCCTCGTCAACAATGCCGGGGTGGCCGGAGTGAACAAGCCGACCCATGAGATCACAGAGGCCGAATGGGATCGGGTGCAGGCCGTCAACGTCAAGGGCGTGTTCTTCGGGGTCAAACACGCGATCCCCCATCTTCGCCGGGCCGGTGCCGGGTCCATCATCAACCTGTCGTCGATCTACGGCCTGGTCGGCGCCGCTGACTCTCCGCCCTATCACGCCTCCAAAGGCGCTGTGCGTCTGATGTCCAAGACCGACGCCATGCTCTACGCGGGTGATCGCATCCGGGTGAACTCGATCCATCCAGGCTTCATCTGGACGCCGATGGTCCAGCACCATCTCGAGGCCTTGGGCGACTTAGCGGCGGCGCGGCAAGCGGTCGCCGATCTGCATCCTCTCGGTCATATGGGCGAGCCCGACGACATCGCCTGGGGCGCCGTCTATTTCGCCTCGGACGAAGCCCGGTTTATCACGGGGTCCGAACTGGTCATCGATGGCGGCTACACGGCCCGGTGATCCTGATGACCGCCGGTGACCATCGCCCCCTCCGTCCGGTCTTCGCCATGCCCGGTGACAAGGCCCCCGGCGGTCCGGCGAGCGTCGGCCGTGAAGTCGTGCGCGCGCGCGTTGAAACCGGTTCGAGCCGGAGCGAGGCCGGCGAAGCCCGTCGGCAAGGTCGGCGCCCGGGGAGGCGACGTCCGTGTCGCAGTTGAGATCCCTCCTCTATGTGAGCCGAATCCTGATCCCTATCGAGGATCGGACGACGGAAATCGACCGCTTCGTCGCGGTTTCGACGGCACGCAACCGGACTTTGAACATCACGGGGGCTTTGATCGTCACGAAGTCGAGGTTCGCGCAGGTGTTGGAAGGACCGGACTCTGCGATCGAAGAGCTCATGACGAGTATCCGGCGAGATCCCCGACACGGCGAACTGGCCGTGGTGTTCGATCGAGCCATCGCCGGACGCCGCTTCGACGGCTGGTCGATGGCCTACTCAGGAAACGCCGAGTATGTGACCCGGCTCATCGATCCTCTCGGTGCGGTCTCGGCGCCGCTTGGCGACGCGGACGCGCTGCGTCTGATCGGCTTCATGAAGGGGATGGCGGGATCCTGATCGCGCCCGCCCGATCCTCCGCACACCGTCGGGCCAAGGCCCTGAGGTTCCAGGCCGTATTCCTTTTCGAAGCGCAGATAGCGTCGCCGCCTTGATCCGCATCAAATCGCGCCGCTGCAATCGGGACCATAGTGCCGGCGAGGAGTCCGTCATGCGCATGATCCTGTTTGCCCTCTTGATCGCCACCGTCGGCTGCTCGGGATCGCGCGGACCGACCGAGCCGCAGACCGTCGCCGTTCTGGCGCCGGGCGGCCCGTGGGGAGTCACCGGCTCGTCCGCGCGCGGAGAGGTGCTGGCCGAGATGGGCTGTTCCAGCTGTCACGCCGTGGGCCGATCCGGGCCCAGTCCGATGACGGCTGCGCCCCCTTTCCGCGGACTCGCCCAACGCTATCCGGTCGCCGACCTGCAGGAAGCCCTGGCCGAAGGCCTGGTCACGGCGCACCCGGCGATGCCGCAGGTCGAGATGGAGGCGGACGATATCGCCGATCTGATCGCCTATCTCGACAGCGTCGGATCGGCAAACGGACCGCCTCCGTAGCGACCCTTAGGGGCGACTCCCGAATAACGCGCCCGGTCGCCTCGGCTTAAGGCTGTCCCTGTCATCAAGACAAGGACGGCCCGCCATGACCCTCGCCTTACCGCAAGGCCCCGTATCGAGCCCGCATCACGCCGACGCCTGGCAGGGCGCGGCGCGCCTGACGTTTCGCCGGGGCGCCGAAATCTACGTCCAGGACGAAGACGCCGAGCTCATCTATCAACTGGTCGAGGGCGTGGTCCGGACCAGCCGTCTGTCAGCGGACGGACGCCGTCAGGTCGGCGACTTCTACTATCCGGGAGACGTCATCGGCATTGAGATGGACGCGGTCCACCGGTTTTCGGCCGAAGCGCTCGGCGACTGCGAGGTGCTCGCCCTGCGCCGCGCCGGATCGACGGCCTACGATGCCGGCCAGCTTGACCGCCTGATCTGGCAGGCGACGGCCGCGGAACTCCACCGGGCCCAATCCCACATGTTGCTCCTGGGCCAGACGACCGCCTGCGAGAAGGTGGCGCGCTTCCTGATCGATATCGCCGCGCGCTTCAGGGGCGAGACCGTCGCCCTGCCCATGGGGCGTCAAGACATGGCTGATTATCTGGGCCTCACCATGGAGACGATTTCGCGCATGCTGGGACGGCTTCAATCCGACGGGCTCGTCGAATTCAGCGGCGCCCGGACCTACCGCATCCGCCGGCTCGGCGCCCTTTCGGAGATGGCCGGCGCCTGACTGTGACGCGCCTTCCGCGGATCGCACGTGCTAGGTTCGGCGACGCGTCGTCGCACTCGCGATCGGCTTGGAGTGCGCCGATGCAGCTGACGTCCGCTATCCACCGGTCCCTGTCCCGCCGTCAGGGTTATGTGGCCGCCATCGTCGGCGCCGTCATCGCCGTTGGACTTCGCCTAGCGCTGAGCCCGGTCTTCGACCAGCGCAGCCTGTTCATCCTCTATGTCCCGATGGTGCTTGTCGCTGCCGCCCTGGGCGGTCGCGGCCCGGCGCTGCTGGCCACGGCCCTGGGTCTGGCGATCAACGCCGTAACGCTCCAGAGCGCCCTGTGGTCCGATCCCGCCAATCTGATAGACGCCTTCGGCTTCGCCCTCCTGGGGCCCTTCATCGCCGTCGCCGGCGAGCGGCTGCTGTGGCGAAGCCGCGAGGCGGCGAGGCGCCAGGCCCATCTGCAATCCATCCTGGAAACCGTGCCCGAGGCGATGATCGTAATCGGCGACCAGGGCGTCATCCAGTCGTTCAGCGCCGCCGCCGTACGGCTGTTCGGATGGTCGCCGGAGGAGGCCATCGGACAGAATGTTCGCATTCTCATGCCCGAGCCCTACCGAACCGAGCACGACCATTATCTCCACCGATATGAGCGAACCGGCGAACGCCGGATCATCGGCATCGGACGGATCGTGGTCGGCGAACGCAGAGACGGATCGACCTTTCCCATGGAGCTGGCCATCGGCGAGGCCAGGCTCGGTACGAGCCGGTTCTTCACCGGCTTCGTTCGCGATCTGACGGAGCGCCGCGATCAGGAGCGACGCCTTCAGGAGCTGCAGTCGGAACTGGTTCACGTCTCGCGCCTGACCGCGATGGGCGAGATGGCCTCGGCCCTGGCCCACGAACTCAATCAGCCCCTGTCGGCGATCGCCAGCTACATGCGCGGATCCGTGACTCTGCTCGATGGGCCGGACCCCGATCTCGCCAAACTGCGCAAGGCTCTGGACAGCGCCGCAGGCCAGGCCCTTCGGGCCGGTGACGTGATCAAACACCTCAGGGAGTTCGTGGACAAGGGCGAGACCGAACACACGCTCGAGGATCCCGCCAGGATGATGGAGGAAGCCAGTGCCCTCGCGCTGGTGGGGATCAAGGACCAGGACGTCCGGGTCGATCTGCGCCTGCCGCGCGATCTGGGAACCGTGATCGTCGACAAGATCCAGATCCAGCAGGTGGCGCTCAATCTGATCCGTAACGCTCTCGATGCGATGGCGGGGTCGCCGCGTCGCCAGCTGGAGGTCAGTATTCGCGCCGACGACGACCACATGATACGGATCAGCGTCAAGGATACGGGCCCGGGCCTGGAGCCATCGGTTCGCGAGCGTCTTTTCGCCCCCTTCGTCACCACCAAGGCGACGGGGATGGGGGTGGGTCTCTCGATCTGCCGCACCATCGTCGAGGCCCACGGAGGGCGGATTTGGGCCGACGACAATCTCGATGGCGGCGCGACCTTCTCCTTCACCCTGCCCCGCGCCGGGGATCCCGCGCATGACTGACCGCATCCATGTGATCGACGACGATGCCGGCTTGCGCGAGGCCCTCGCCTTCCTGCTGGACGTGAACGGCTTCGATGCAGCCTTCTACGCCTCCGCGACCGACTTTCTGGAGGCCCTGCCTGTCGCGGATGGTTGCGTCCTGACCGACATTCGCATGCCCGGGCTGACCGGGCTCGACCTCATCCGCGAACTGAGGTCGCGCGGCGAGACCCTGCCGGTGATCGTCATGACCGGGCACGGCGATGTCGCCCTTGCCGTGGAGGCCATGAAGGCCGGGGTCATCGACTTTCTGGAAAAGCCATTTGACGACGGGCATCTGATCGGGGCGATCCGACAGGCTCTCTCGGTCCACCGCGCAGGGTCTGCGCCCGAAGCGGCCCGGCTGGAGGCGCAGGCCCGGCTGTCTGACCTCTCCCCTCGCGAGCGCGATGTCCTGGAGGGCGTGGTCGAGGGCAGGCTCAACAAGCAGATCGCCTTCGATCTGGCCATCAGCCCCAGAACCGTCGAGATCTACCGGGCCAATCTGATGACCAAGACCGGCGCTCGCAACATGGCCGAACTGATGCGGATCGCACTCGCCGCCGGACTCTGAGAATTTCAGGGCGTCGAGGGGCCCGCGATCTTGATCACGACGGCGCCCACCGCCGCCCTCGGACTCAAGGCCGCGGCCGCTGCCGTCCCCATCGTGGAAAAGCCCCTCCTCGATGATGCGCTGCCGGGTTGCCCGCAGGGTCTGCCTCGCGCGTCGTCGACGCCGAAGAAGGCGATGGCGGGGGAGTTGCGCATTCGATCGATCATACGCGTCCGTTCGTTGAGCGTGACCCAACCGTCGGCCTGGGCCACCATGGCGCAGCCTGCGACGACGGCGTCC
>NZ_JAFCVJ010000040.1:0-16695 GCF_049896985.1 Brevundimonas sp. SL161
TCGAAGAACGCCCACTCCGCATCCGACATCAAACCACGAACCATGGCTGCTCTCCGCAAAGAACAGCCTTGAATCAGCGATCAGCTGATTTGGGAATCTACTTTGTCCACATCACCTAGGTCACTGCCCTGAAAAGGGCGGCCTCGGCATCGCTGGGAGCAGAGATCATCACGCCGAGGCCGCCAGCTGACTGGGGCCAACCAACAGCTCAGCTTGTGTGTGCCTCGGAACACCGCATTCGACAACCCCTGATCCACATGCGCCCCGGCCAGCAACCTCAAGAACGTGCGCTGTCGCCCCTGCTCCCCTCCATCGTCGCCACTCAACGGAATAAGGAAATGATCGCAACGGGCGGAAAGAGCGGGCATCGGCTGCCGGGCGGAAAGCGGACTTTCGCCTGGGCGGCATTCTTCGAAATAGATCTCGCCAATGGAATGCCGGGCACTCCAGCCTGCGAGATGTCGGTTGCGATGGTGAACGTCTTGTTGCCCTGACATGAGGTGGGTAACGTCGGTCAAACCTCTTTGGGGATTTCCATGGCTGATAACGACACCTCCGCTCTCCTGGCGATGACGACCGGCATTATCGCCAACTTCGTCGCCAACAATCGGGTGTCACCTGATGAGCTTCCCGGCTTGGTCGCGACGGTTCACGGATCTTTGAGCCGCTTGGGGGAAGGCCCGAATAGAGAGCCCGAGGCCGAAACGACTGAGCGTCTGACGCCCGGCGCAATCCGGAAGCTCATCACTCCTCAGGGCATCACCTCTCTGATCGACGGACGGAAGTTCAAATCGCTGAAACGTCACCTGTCGATCGCCGGATATACCCCTGAGGCCTATCGGGATCGGTTTGGCCTTCCGAAAGATTTCCCGATGGTCCATCCCGACTACGCAGCTCAGCGGTCGGCCCTGGCCAAGTCGATGGGCTTGGGCGTTGGAGGTCGAAAGCCAAAGGATCCGGTGAAGCCAGCCCGTAAGCCAAGAGCGTCCAAGGCGTGATCACCGCCGCAGCGTTGTCAATGCTGTCAATCGGCGTCTAAAAGGGACTCTGACTCAGCTTTGATGAAGTTGGCTGGCTGACTGGCGCGGGGTTCACGCCCGGATCAGCGTCATGGCAAGAGCCCTTTCTCCGTCCGGCCTCATCCCAGCGGGCTTCGTCCTGACCGGTGCGTGGCCCTACGGTAATCGCACCACCATCCACATCCAGAGCAGGGGCTCGACCAGTCGATGCCCAGGGTGCGGGACCGCGAGCCGGAGGTGTGGATCGGCGTCGAAATCGGACCCCATCGAGAGGAGGCCTAGGTGGTTGAATTCGCTATACAGCAATACGTTGGCGCGCATGTTGACTGCCGTCTGTCGGGCCCCCGTCTCGCCCCGAGATATTGGGCTTATTCAATATGTTATCTCATATCGGGTGGGGTCCCGCCTTGAACGCCGATCAACAGCCCCGATGGAAAGCTTCTTCCACACCCTTAAAACCGAACGCGTCCATCACCGCATCTACGCCACCCGCGACCAGGCGCGGCGGGATCTGTTCGGATACATCGAGGGCTTCTACAATCCCCGTCGCCTGCACTCGTCACTGGGCTATATCAGCCCCGCCGAGGCCAAACGCAGAGCGGCTTAACCCCGTCCACTGTTGCGGGGGAAGATCAACCATAAGGTAAGTCCGCTCCGACACATCGAAGACGTGGCCATCAGGCACTACGTTCTCCAAGCTTGATTCGTTCGCTGTCGAGCGGTCCAGCTTGGCCGTTTTCCCCGATATCATGGGACGTGAGAACGGATGCACAGTCGTGGCTGCCGGTTAGCCATTGATCCCCGTCACCGATTATCTTGGAATGTCGGTCATCAAAACTGGCCATATATCGGAGGTCTGATTTGCGGCGGATCACTTTCATTGGCTTCCCTACCTCACCAACTTCGGAGTATTGGCCGTCTCATCGCCCGTTGCGACACGCCTTGTGGTTCGTTCGTTGACTGGAACTGGGTTCTCGTCTCTCACAGACCGCTCATATTGCCCGCGCCTCGCATGGGTATATGAGCAAGCAGGGCATTTGGTGTTTTTCCAAAATGCAGATGACCGCCCAAGCCTCACGCATACCGGTGCTTGCACTCGGGCTGTCGGCCATCGCAACGGCGGCATGGGCGCACGTCAAATGGTTTGAAGCATATGAGGTCTCGGCAGACCCAGCTCCGATCACGACCACTCTCGCGCTTCCTGCCTTCTGGTTTGCCATCGCGCTGGTGACGGTATTCTTTCTAGCAGCGACCGTTCTCGAACGCCGAGCACCCGGCCAGGCCGTTACTCGCGTTCTCGACACTGGAACTCGGCTGCTGCGCGACCATGCAGACGCCTTCATGATCGCGGTGATGGCCGCGTTCTTCGTCGCGCTATTTGCTGTTGGCGGTTCCTACCTGACGCCCGATCTGAAAACAGAGTCTGAGCTTCTGCCGTGGGCACAACTGTTGATCGGCATTCTGCTGATCTGGCGACGAACTCGACCGGTGGCGGCGGTAATGATCGTCCTCCTGTGGGCCGTCGCGCTCACGAACTATGACCTCTTCCACCTCTATGACTACCTCGCACTTGGGTTGGGGCTGGCGGGCTATTTGTTCCTGTCGGGTCTGAAGGATGGGAAGTGGCATGATCGCCGGTTCGCGGTGCTGCGCTGGGGCATTGCGCTGGCCCTCATGTGGTCCAGCATGGAGAAGTTCATGTATCCGCAGTGGTTCATGCCGCTGCTGGAGGAGAAGCCTTTCCTAGCCTTCGGAATACCCTTTGAGCCATATACGACGATGGCCGGGGTGGCTGAGTTCACCTTGGGTTTCGGGCTTCTGTGGACCTCGCTCGTGCGACGGCTCTCCGCAGTCGCCTTGTTCGCGTTGATGTTCTCAGCAGTCTACCCATTTGGCCGTATCGACATGATCGGGCACGCGACCATCTTGGCCGGTCTGCTGGTAGCCATTGCAGACCCAATGCGTCATCACGCTTTCGAGGTGACGCCCCGTGATCACCGCGCAACGTGGCTGGTCCCGGTCGGCCTCGTTGTCGCCTTGGCCATCACTATGCTGTCCTACGCTGGCCAGCACTACGTCATTTATCGCGTGCTGGAAGGCCCGTTTGCGGCACTGCTGCGGCCCGAGTCGCGGGAGACAGTCACCCAAGGCGGTTTGGCTCCGGGCGGTTTCTGGCGTGGCAACGAGCACTACCATGGCCGCGAAGGAGCCAATGCCGCTCCAGAGGCGGGGGCATCTGCCGCCATGATGGAGTCCATGGATCGCATGCACGCCGAGATGAACGAACTACAGGTGACCGGCGACCTAAATCGAGACTTCGTTGCCCTTATGGTTCCCCACCACCAATCCGGCGTGGACATGGCTCGGGTGTATCTGGAAAGCGGCACCGACCCTGAGCTTCGGCAGCTGGCCGAGCAAATCGTCAGCAGCCAAGAGGCTGAGATCGGCCATATGAAGGCTGAGATCGGCGGGGTTTCAAGCGCGACTACTCCGGCCCACGCGGGGCACTGACGATGGCCCCACTCCACTGCCGGTGTTGTCAGGTTGAAGCCACAATTGGTGCCATCGGTTGAATTTATCTCCATCTGAGCGACTTGGGCCGTTATACTCGGCCGTGTCGACACACTGAAATTATGCACTTTTTTCGCCGCGGCAGACGCAAATTTCGGCTCAAGTAGAGCCTGCCGAACTTACCCTGACAATGCCGCGCCGGGTAGTCGGGGTAGCAGTCGCGCGGCTCAAGATTACCGACCTCGCTTCGCATGGCGCGCGTCATGGCCAAGATGTCTCCGGAGCCGGACTTCGAGCGGTAAAGATTACACATCGCGGGAACCTGACACGCTGATTAGTGGTTCTGAAGTTGCAACTGGTCGATGCGAGGGGTGGCTTGGAAACAAGTGCCCCTCCGCTTCTCCTCACCCGTGCAACCTTGCCCCTCGGCTCGCGCCGGGGGGCTTTTTGCACTTTAACGGACTGCCTTGGCCGGCATGACGAACTCGCCGACCGCGTCGCGCGGGCCGATCACGAACTGGACCCGCCCGATGCAGCCAACTCGCCGGCAGGCCGCATCGACGCCCCAGAGATTGTAGTGTGGTCCCCGCACTCGGGCGATGCGTTTCAGGTCCGCCTGGATACGCAGTTCGCACACCGGGCAATCGGCATAGACCGGCCAGCGATTGACGAGGATTTGCTCGACTGACCCTGACCCAGCGCGCCAGTCCTCCTCAGTTTAGCGGTCGAGGTTCTTGCGGCCCATCAATACCAAAGGGCAATGGCTGCCGGCGACATTGGCCCGCTCTGCCCCGTCGAGTGGCGGGTGTAGGTTACTCTCGCGACCCGGTGGCCGCACTGGCATCGGAAGCGATACGAGCACCCCTCGGGCGGCCAATAGCGTCGCGCGCCGAACAGCGGGCGAGGATCCATCAACACGGCATGGTCGCAGCCAGGCCGGTCGCACTGCACGATCAGCCGATGGCCGAACTCCGGCACGGCTTCTTCCCGCGCGACACGGGGGCGGTTCGAGTCAGGCATGGCTTCACCGACCGCTGGCAACCATGCAACCGAGGCTCCGGAGCTGGATGCCAGCAGCGGACCGCATCACGGCGCCGGGGACGCGGGCTTCCACGCAGGTCAGGATTTCGTCTGCTGCGGAGCCGGGATCGTTTTTGCGGCCAGCTCCGCGTCAAGTTCGGCGAGCAAACTCGCCAAGGATCGGTCGTTCATTCGCTTTCTCGAGGTTGCCGCCCCGGGGCGCTTGTGACTCCGCGGCAGCGGTTGGCGCAAGTGAATGTTCTATTTTTGTTCTTGAGGGCCGCAAGGGCGAAGGCTTGGCCCGTGGTAGGCGCCGAACCGTTCCGTCGCCGGAACCGCTCACACGCTTCACCGTTCGCTTCCCGGAAGGAGAACGAAATGACCGACAAAAATCCAAACCCGGGGACCTCCAATGGCAGCCAGCAGGACGGCAGCAGTCACGGGTCGACACGGCCCGATCAGAGCGGCACGAGCCAGCAGGCGCAAAAGCCAGAAGGCCCAGCTAGCGGGGGGGAGGGTGCATCCGAGGCGGGTGCTCCCAAGGGCTTTGGGGCTGGCGAATGACGATGCGGTTCTACACGGTCACGCTCGAACGGAACGGCGAGCGCCGCGATGTTCGGGTTCCTTCCCCGACGGATGTGCAGGCCGCTGATGCTGCCGCGCCGCTGATGAAGGCCGGCGAGTCCATTATATCTATCACGGAGGTAGAGGACGACGGTTTGCAACAGGCCGACGCACTGCCGCCCAAGTCACAAGCCGCTGAGTTCGCTCCGGTCACGCCCGGCGCGGCCGCCGCCCCAGATCGGTGAGCAGAACCCCAGTGGCCAGTGCCGGAACTCTTCGACCCGAGAAGAGCTTGGAAAGGCCCCGCAGCCTTTGGAAGGGCAAAACATGACCGACTACCTCGAGCGATCCTTTCACACTCACCCTCTTCACGTATTGGTCTCGTGGCCAGCCGTCATCGCGGGGGCGGTCGTCGCCATAGCTGTCGGAGCTATGCTGAACCTACTGGGCGTCGCTCTCGGAGCGGGGGCCTTCAATCCGTACGATCTCGACGGCGGCAACGCCGAAAGCTTCGCGGCGGCAGCCGGGATGTGGGCTGTGGTCGCAAACTGCATGGCGTTGTTTGTGGGTGGAGCTGTGGCGAGCCGCGCAGCCAATTACGCGGATCATCATAAGGGCGCGCTCCACGGACTCAGCGTCTGGGCCGTTGCTTTCCTGCTTGCGATCCTGATTGCGTCGGGTTCTGCCGCCGTAAACACCGCCGGCATCGCAGGCGGCGAGGCGACCAGGACGACTGCGGGTGAGACGGTCATCGGCGACGCCTTGGCGCCTGGCTCGCGAGTAGTTGAGGGAACTTTGATCGCTTCTCCCTCAGAGCGCGTCGAAGCGGAGAGCACGGCTGACAGCACCGCGACGCTCGCTCTTTGGGGCTTCCTGACGATGCTTCTCAGCGGCATCGCCGCAGTGTCCGGCGGCCTGTACGGCTCGCGCAATCATCGCTGGATGGCGAAGGCGGGACTGGAGGGTCGCCCGGCTCCTGAGGTATCACCCGATGCTGCTCAAGAAGTGGGCGAACCACACAAAGTCTATCCGGCGCCGAGGAATTGAGAGCGCAGGGAACGAAAAAAACGAACGTCGGTTTCTGAAGGGGCTGGTGTTCTGCCATCCGCAGGTTGGGCCGCCTTACAGGCGCGTCGTCGCGTGGTTCTGACTACGGATTGTGAGCGACCTCGTCTTAGATCACCAAGCCTGGCCCGGACGCGGAATGTGATCACCGTTGACAGGTCCGGTATCGCCCCGATGAACGTCCCTTATTTGCGTGGCTCGTTCGCGAAGTGCCTGATCCCGAAGGGAGTCAGCCGCCTTACGTTCAGCCGCCTTTCGAGCTTCGACCTTCCTGTGGGCTTGCAGGATAGGGTTCGTCATATCGCGTCCCTCTCGTTGGTCTGGACGGGGAACGCACGATCCGACGAAGTGTTGCCGAGTTCGCTAGAAGTGCGGCCTGGACAAAGATGTCATGAGGTCTAGCGCGGGCTTTTGCTGTGGATCGGCGTGAAAAAGGGACCCCGTTAGCGGGGTGATCGGCGTCGCAAAAGGACCAATCATCCCTGAGGTCTAAATGGTGCTGCTTGACGAACATACAACGAACACTTCTCAGAACGGCGCGCGGTGTTACGGTCAGGCGATGCGCCTCGCCCTGCTTGCCGCCATCGCCTTAGCCTTGTGCACCGAGGCACCCGCTGCTGTGCCGGTCGCCGCTAACCCGCCTTCCACTCGTGGGCGCTGTCAGGATAACGGAGCCGGGTTGAGAAGCGGCCTACCCTGCCGAAATCAGGCGACCGCAGCCGCACAGGCGGTCGCCGCTTCGGCGCGGATGCGGCGAAGAGTGGCTCTGCTGATCAGATGGCGTTGGATGTTGAACGTGTTGTAGATCGCCGCGTGGGTGGTGAGGAATCTCTGGGCTGAGGCTTGGGATTTGAACCGCTGCTGCTGGCGTTCTCGTCGTCGGATCGGAAGATGTGAGTTCTCTGCCCGATTGTTCTCCCGAAGCCGGCCGGGTCGGTGCAAATGCCTGAGATCCAGGACATCGAGCGCCGCGCCGTATGAGGCCAGGCCGTCAGTCGTGATCGTTTGCGGCTCGACCGGCTGATTATGAAGGAGACGCCTGAGCAGCTTCAATGCGGCCTCCGTGTCCCGCCGGCGCTGGACTACGAGGTCGAGGACCTCGCCTTCGTCATCGACAGCCCGCCACAGATACATCCGCTTTCCGCCGATCGAACAGACCATCTCATCGAGATGCCAGCCAGGCGATGGAGCTGGCCGACGGCGCTTCAGCCGCCTCGCGATCAACGGTCCGAACTTCATCGTCCAGCAGCGGATCGTCTGGTAGCTGACGTCGATCCTGCGCTGCGCCAAGAGCTCCTCGACGTCACGAAAACTGAGGGTGAAGCGGAAGTAGAGCCAGACGGCATGGCGAATGACGTCCGCCGGGAACCGGTGGCGCTTGAACGAAATCGACTTCACGAAATATGATCCCCGTCAGTGGCTTACGCCACAAATACCGGAGACCTTTTATCGTTCGCCTGACAACACTGCTCCAGCCAATGGCCCCTCCAGCCCTTATCGCGCGGATCGTCGACGTCGAGTCCACCTCGTCAGGCCATGTCGCGATCATCAAGGTCCTGAACGAGGGCGCCGACACCGCTTCGGACGTCGAAATCAAGGGCGTCGTCGGCGAGGAAACGGCGACCGCGACGGTCGACTGCGTTCCAGGCCACGGTTACGCCAAGGCCTTCCTGAGGTTCGATGCGGACCGCGCGCGCGGCCTCCGTCATCGTCAAGGGCTGGTCCGCGCCCTGAGGCGGGCGGAACGTCAGGCCAGCGTCGCCGTTGCAGTCGTTGCGAAGCGGGACGGGAGACAGCGACATGGGGCCAGCGGGACAAGCGATCCCCTATTGCGGGCCGCCGCCGACGTCGGCCGAGCTTTTCGCGCAGTGGAATCTCGATCCGCTGATCCTGGGGCCCCTTCTGCTCGGTCTCGCCGTCGTGGCCGTCACGGCCCGGCGCTTGCCCGCCTCCAGGATCCGCGCCGCCGGCCTGGCCCTGTTCACCTTGGCGATCGCCTTCGTCAGTCCGATGTGCGCGCTCAGTTCTGCACTGTTCGCAGCGCGGACCGTGCACCACATCCTGCTGATCTGCGTGGCCGCGCCGCTGATCGTTCTCGCCCTACCCCGCCCGCCTCGCCAGGGCTTCCCGGTCGTCCTGATCGCCACGGTGTTGCAGGCCGCTGTCCTGTGGTTCTGGCACGCCCCAGCCCTCTATGAGGCGGCTCTGTCCAATCACGGCGTCTATGCGGTGATGGAGATCACTCTCCTCGCCTCCGCCGTCCTGTTCTGGGGTGCGATCCGCGCGGCCACGCCCCCGACGGCGGCGCTCGCTCTCGTCCTGACCATGGTGCAGACGGGGATGCTCGGCGCCCTGCTCGTCTTCGCCGGATCGGCCGTCTACGGGCCGCATCTCCTAACGACCGCCGCCTGGGGCCTGACGCCGCTCCAGGACCAGCAGCTCGCCGGGCTGATCATGTGGGCCCCGGCCGCCGGGGTCTATCTGGCCACCGCCCTCGTCCTCGTGGCTCGCTGGATCGGACCGGACCCTGCCGTTGTCGAAAGACAGCCCGCGTGATCGACCGGCTGATCCTCAACGTCTTCGAATGGGCCGCCGGGCATCAGGACGAGGGGCGCTATTCCCCTGTCGGCATCGCCTTCCACTGGACCATGGCAATCCTCGTGGTCTTCCAGCTCGGCTGGGGCTGGTGGATGGGCCGGGTGGAGGTCGGGGGCGCCAAGGTCGAGGCCTATGATGTCCATTTCTTCGTCGGCGTCCTGATGCTGGTCCTGGCCCTGATGCGGCTTGGCTGGCGGACCTTCGCCCCGGACCTGATCAACGACGCGGACAAGCCGGGGTGGGAGAGCATGGCCGCCCACGTCACCCACTACGTCTTCTACACCTGCCTGATCGGCCTGCCCCTGACCGGCTGGGCCATGGTCTCGGCCACGGCGCGAGATGAGCGGCTGACCTTCCTCGGCCTTTTCGACTGGCCGCTGATGCCGATGCAGACCCTGTCGAATCCGATGCTGTGGTGGATCGAGAACGCGGCCGAGTGGATGCATTGGGGGCTGATCGTGTCGCTGCTCCTGCTGATCCCGATCCACGCGGGCGCGGCGCTGAAGCACCAGATTATCGATCGCGACGATGTGCTTCATGCAATGGCGCCGGTCGTGCCGCTGCCGACGCGGCGGCGGACACGCTGGCAGCGTCGCTATCGGGCGCTGGAGAAGCGGACTGGCGCTCTAGCCACCGGCCTATGGCGGCTGTTTCCGCATCGGTCAGACCGGCGACGGCCTGCGCCATGACCCCGCGCGGATCGTTGCGCCGCTTGCCGGTCTTCCAGCGTCCGACCTGTTCGACCACATAGGCGGCGGGCTGCCCGGCCACCGCCGGATTGCCCGGCCCGACGCCCAGACCCGTCGGCCCGTGACAGGTCGCGCAGGCTGGCACGTCCCGCGACGGAGCGCCGCGCAGCCAGATGGCGGGCGGAGCCGCCCCAACCTCTCCCGACGCCGGCGCAGCCATGTCCGCGTAATAGGCCGCGACCGCCCGGCGCTGCCTCTGATCCAGCCGCGCCGCTACACCCGTCATGGCATCGTCGTGCCGAAGGTCGGAAGCGTAGTCCTCCATCTGTTTCTGCAGATATCCCGCGTCCAGCCCCGCCAGACGAGGCACGGAGACCCTGTCTCCCGCGCCGTCCAGCCCGTGACAGGTGAAGCAGGCGTTTCTCGCCCCACCGTCGCCGCCGCTCATCGCCACAGTCTCGCCGGTCCGCGTCAGCGCCTCGCCCGTCTCGTTGGACGCCAGCGAACAGCCGCCGAACGCGAGGGCGAAGCCTATCAAAAGGGGCAGGAGGCGGGCGGGCACGCGTCGGCAACGGAGCGATATCGCCAAGGTTCCCCGGAACCGTAGCCGCAGCAGCGTATTCGGTCAGTGAAGGGGTCTGCCATGAGACCAACATTACGCTGCGGCGAGCGCTCATGAGGGCGGCCACGGCCGTCGCCCTCCTGTCGCTCTGCGCCTGCGCCTGCGCCAACAAGACCGATGCGCCGCGGGTGATCGAGGGCGGGGATGCGTCGCATGGCCTGATCGTGATGAAACGCGTCGGCTGCGCCGCCTGTCACCGCGTCCCCGGGGTCGCCTGGCCGACAGGGAAGGTCGGCGGATCGTTGGACGGGTTCGCCGGGCGTTCGCTGATCGCCGGCCGCTTTCCCAACCAGCCCGACACCCTGGTCCGCTGGCTGCGCGACGCGCCGTCCCTGTCGTCCGAGACCGGAATGCCGCCCATGCCCATCACCGACGCCGATGCCCGCGACATCGCGGCCTATCTGTACACCCTGCGATGAGCGCACGCGGACTCGAAGGCTGGCCGCCGCCCGCCCTGGATCCGGCTGGTCCAATGTCGGGACCGCTTAACACCCTGACCTGGGTGCTGATCTGCATGGTCGTGGTCGTAAGCCTGATCGTCGTCGTCGCCCTGTGGCTGGCCCTGTTCGGTCCCCGGTCCTGGCGTCGGAAACTCGGCGGCGAGAAGATGGTGCTGATCGCCGGCTTCGCCTTCCCGGCCGTCGTCCTGACGGCCCTGCTCGTCTACGGCCTAGCCACCACGCGCCAACTCAGCGAGGCGCCGCGCCCCGGAGAGATGCGCATCCGCGTCACCGGCGAGATGTGGTGGTGGCGCGTCGCCTATCTCGACGACCAGGGCCGCGAGATGCTTCAGGACGCCAACGAGGTCCACATACCGGTCGGCCGCCCCGTCGTCTTCGAGCTCGACAGCTCCGACGTGATCCACAGCTTCTGGGTGCCGCGCCTGGGCGGCAAGATGGACATGATCCCCGGCCGCCGGAACATCCTGCGCCTCCAGGCCGACGAGGCTGGCGCCTTCGGGGGCCAGTGCGCCGAATACTGCGGAGGACCCCACGCCCTGATGGGGCTCGTCGTCGTCGCCCATGAGCCCGCCGAGTTCGAAGCCTGGCGCGCCCGCGTCGCCCAGCCGGCCGCGCCTACCGCCCTGCCCGCCGGCGTCGCAGTGTTCGATAGGTCCGGCTGCGGCGCCTGCCACACCATCCGGGGCGCGACCTTCAACGGCACCGCTGGCCCGGACCTGACCCATGTCGGCTCGCGCCGCACCCTCGGAGCCGGCATCCTGCCCAATAATCAGGGGACGATGGCGGGGTGGATTTCCAACACCCAGTCCATCAAGCCCGGTAACCGCATGCCCGCCTATCCGGTCCTGACGGGCCAGGAACTGCGCGACGTCTCGGCCTATCTCGAAAGCCTTAAATGACCGATCCGGCCGCGCCGTCCGAAACAGGCTTCGACCCGCGCCTCTACGACCGCTTCCCGACCACCAAACCCCGTCCCGATGGCGAACTGGAAGAGCTCGAGGCCATCTGGTGCGCGCCCAAGGGTTGGCAGTGGCTGACCGCGCTGAACAACAACTACGTCGGCGTCTATTACGTTGGCGCGGCCATGCTGTTCTTCGTCCTGGCGGGCGTTCTGGCGCTGCTGATGCGCACCCAGCTGGCCCTGCCGCTGAACGGTTTCCTACCCCAGGAGACCTACAATCAGCTCTTCACCATGCACGGGACCATCATGATGTTCCTGTTCGCGGTGCCAGCGGTGGAGGCGCTGGGCGTCCTCCTGCTGCCCCAGATGATCGGCTCGCGCGACCTCCCCTTCCCCCGGCTCAGCGCCTACGCCTTCTGGGCCTATCTGATCGGAGGCCTCGCCTTCTTCTGCTCGATCTTCTTCGGCCTCGCGCCGAACGGCGGCTGGTTCATGTACCCGCCGCTGACCAACACCACCTATTCGCCCGGCATCAACGCCGACTTCTGGCTGCTCGGCATCGGCTTCATCGAGATCTCGGCCATCGCCGGGGCCATCGAGATCATCGTCGGCGTGCTCAGGACCCGCGCCCCCGGCATGACCCTGGACAAGCTGCCGATCTTCGCCTGGGCCATGCTGGTGTTCGCGGTGATGATCATCATCGCCTTCCCGTCAGTGATCCTGGCGACCACGCTGATGGAGCTGGAACGGGCCCTCAACTGGCCCTTCTTCGATCCACTTCGAGGAGGAGACCCGATGCTGTGGCAGCACCTGTTCTGGTTCTTTGGCCACCCGGAGGTCTACATCATCTTCCTGCCGGCGGCCGGAGCCATGTCGACGATGATCCCGGCGATCGCCCGGACGCCCCTGGTCGGTTACCGCCTCGTGGTCCTGGCCATGCTGGCGACCGGCTTCATCAGCTTCGGCGTCTGGGCCCACCATATGTTCGCGACGGGCATGCCCGAGATGTCGATCGGCTTCTTCGCCTCGGCCTCCATGGCAGTCAGCCTGCCCGCCGGCATCCAGGTCTTCGCCTGGATCGCCACCATCGCGTCGGGAAAGATGCGCTTCAACACGCCGGGCCTTTTCATCCTGGGCTCGCTGATCATCTTCGTCATTGGCGGTCTGACCGGGGTGATGGTCGCTATGGTCCCGTTCGACTGGCAGGCCCACGACACCTATTTCATCGTCGCCCACCTGCACTACGTCCTGATCGGCGGCATGGTCTTCCCTATGTTCGCCGCCCTCTATTACTGGATGGGGATGGTCTCCTCGCGCCCGCTCAGCGAGCGGCTGGGCAAGTGGACCTTCTGGCTGATGTTCATCGGCATGCACGTCACCTTCCTGCCCATGCACCTGACCGGGCTGATGGGCATGCCAAGACGGGTCTATACCTACCTGCCCGGCCGCCAGTGGGAAGTGACCAACCTGATCTCCACCATTGGTGCCTTCCTGTTCGCCGTCGCCGTGCTGATCTGGATCATCGATATGGTCCGCAACTTCCGTCCCTTCGGCGAGAAACAGGCCGGCAATGTCTACGACGGCGGCGGACTCGAATGGCTGCCCAACGGCCTCTATTCGACGCGCAGCATCCCGGTCGTCACCACCCGCTATCCTGTCTGGGAACAGCCGAACCTGGTCGCCGACGTCCCCGCCGGTCGCTACCTGCTGCCCGGCAGCGCCACGGGCGGTCGCGAGACCATCGTTACCTCCACCCTGAACGCCGAGCCGCAGTACCTGCAGCGCATGCCGACCCCGTCCGGCTGGTATATCTGGGCGGCCGTCTTCACCGCCGGCTTCTTCCTGCTGCTAACGGTCCAGGCCTACGTCCTCAGCGTCATCAGCCTGGTCCTGATGATCTGGACGATGATGCAGTGGGCCTGGTTCCTCGACCTCCCGCCCGGAGGATCCGGCATGCGAAGGCGCGAGGCCGACGCCGACCTCGGCGCGGGCATCGTCGTCCCGACCTATCGCAGCGGTCCGTCCAGCACCGGCTGGTGGGCCACGGTCATCACCCTAATCGTGGCCGGCATGGTCCTGGCCATGAGCGCCTTCTCCTACGTCTTCCTGTGGAGCCGTAACCCGTCCGCCTGGGCCCCGCCGCCAGAGATCGCCACCATGATCGCGCCCGTGATCCTGAACCTCGCCGCCGCCGCTCTCGCTTGGAGCTCCAGCCGCGCCCTGGCCCTCGCTCGTCCGCGCAGCCCGATGATCGCCAGCCTCCTGATGATCGCCGCCGCCGTCGCCCTCGCCGCCGGCTGGGGTCTGGACATGACCAGCTGGCTCGCCACCGGCCTCCTGCCCACCACCTCGGGCCAGGGCGCGACCGTCTACAACTTCCTAGCCTGGCAGGGCTTCTTCGTCTTCGTCACGGCCATCATGGCCCTGTACGTCCTGCTGCGCTGGCTGTTCGGCCGAATCGCCGTCAGCCGCCCCGCGACGCTAGAAATCATCGGCCTGTTCGTCGTCTATTCCGCCGGCCAGAGCCTGTTCGGCCTCCTCCTGACCCGCCTCTTCCCCGGTCTCGGCTGATGCGCGACTGGGGCCTGATGCTCGGGGGGCTTCTGGTCTGGACCCTGCATTTCCTGGGGGTCTACGGGGTCGCCAGTGTGGCCGACCTGTCCGATCCCTCAACACACGCTCTGTGGCGAGGGCTGGGTCTCGCCCTGACCGGACTGTGCCTGCTGGCCGTGGCCCTTATCGCGCTGCGCGCCCGGCCCTCGACAAGGGACGCCGCCCTCTATCGACAGGTCGGCCTCGGCACCTGCGCCGTCAGTTTCATCGCGATCGTCTGGCAGAGCGTCCCGCTTATCGTCTCCACCTGAGCGGCCCGGTGAGACACCTTAGCGGCATGTGAAACTATACCACCGGCCGGGGATTGAAACCGTGGTCAGGATACGGGAGATGCGGATGCCGCTTTTTGGGTCGGGATATGACGCTATTCGAGGAGTGCGTGGCCTGCTGCTCAGTTTCCCCGTCGCCTTGTTCGCCGGCGCTGTCCTGACCGACGTGACCTATCTGCGAACCGCCGAACTGCAGTGGACCAATTTCTCGGCTTGGCTGATCTCCGCGGCGCTGATCTTCGGCGGCCTCGTCACGGCCTGGGCCTTTGTGGAGGCGGTGTTCGGCTGGCGATCGAGAGCCCGTCTTGTCCGGCTCGGCTATCTCGGTCCGTGGGTCGCCGCCTGGGTTCTAGGCCTGGTGAACGCCTTCAAGCACAGCCAGGACGCCTGGAGCTCCGTCGGCGTCTTCGGATTGATCCTGTCGATCCTATGCGCCGTCCTGTCCCTGATCGCCGGCTTCCTCGCCTTCTCCGGCGCGACGACCCTCCGGGAGGACGCACGATGATCCGCACCCTGGCCTGCGCCTCCGCTCTTCTGCTTTCGGTCTCGGCCTGCGGGCGCAGCGACCCCGGCCTCACCCAGACCGGCGCGCGGCCCGACCTTCCTAATGTCCGTCAGACGCTGGTTCCGCCCATGCGGATCGCCAAGCCGGTTGGCTGGGACGACGCCACCCCGACCGCGCCAGCCGGATTCACGGTCACGGCCCTGACGACCGGGCTCGCTATCCCGCGTCAGATGCTTGTCCTGCCGAACGGCGACATTCTGGTCGCGGAGGGCCGAGGTGGGCATGCCCCGCCCCTCCGTCCCAAGGACGTCATCGCCGGCGCAATCAAGAAACAGGGCAACACCCAGGTCGAGAGCGGCAACCGCATCTCACTGCTGCGCGATGCCGACGGCGACGGTGTCGCCGAGGTGAAGACGGTCTTCATCTCCGATCCGGACGCCCCCTACGGCCTGGCCTTCGTCGACGGCTATCTCTACGTCGCCAATCAGGACGCTCTGGTTCGCTTCCCCTACCAAGAGGGCCAGACCCGGATCACGGCGGCACCCGAAGAAGTCACCAATCTCCCGTCCCAGATCAACCACCACTGGACCAAGTCACTGACGGTCAGCGCCGACGGCCAGACCCTCTATGTCGGCATCGGCTCGAACAGCAATGTCGGCGAACGCGGCATGGCGGTAGAAGAGGAGCGCGCCGTCGTGTGGGCGATCGACCGGCGTACGGGCGCGCGTCGCACCGTCGCCACGGGCATCCGCAACCCCACAGCCCTGGCCATCGAGCCTCAGTCCAGCGCCCTTTGGGCCGTGGTGAACGAGCGCGACGAGATAAGTCCGCAGCTTGTCCCCGACTACATGACCTCCGTCCGCGAAGGCGGGTTCTACGGCTGGCCCTACAGCTACTGGGGCCGGAACGTCGATCCCCGGGTCCGGCCTCAGAAGCCCGAGCTCGTCGCCCGCGCCATCGCCCCCGACTACGCGCTTGGCTCCCACGTCGCGGCGCTCGGCTTGTCGTTCGCCGCGGGCGGCGGCTTCGGCGGCGCGTTCTCGCAGGGCGCGTTCGTGGGCGAGCACGGCAGCTGGAACCGGCAGGACCTCTCCGGCTACAAGGTCGTCTGGGTGCCGTTCTCGGGCGGTCGTCCGGCCGGCCCTCCCGTAGATTTCCTGACAGGCTTCCTCACCGATGACGGCCAGGCGCGCGGGCGGCCAGTCGGCGTCACATTCGACGCAACCCGCCGCATCCTCTACGTCGCTGACGACCTGTCGAACACGGTCTGGCGGGTCGCGCCGGCCGCTGGCTTCTCTAGAAGTCAATAACGCTGGAACGCGAGGCGAGTAAGTGTTGGGCTGCCGCATCATTCTGGCCTCTGGGAACCAAGGAAGAGGCGATGGCATCGCATGCGCTCTGGCTGCACCCCGTTAGGAGTCTCTAGGACCGTTTTTAACGGTTGGGAACGGCAGTCGGCCGTCCGTGTGGGAGGTCTGATAACGGCAACGGCAGGCTCGCCCTCGCTGCCTGAAACGCGACATTCAGCGGTCCGACGTCCTCACTGTCGCTAAGGCGACTCGTGACTCACTGCGGCGGTTGGCTAGGATCGTTTGTGAACCCCTGCCGCTGGCTAGGCTGGCAAAAGCTGGACGGCTCACAATGCAGCGCCACAATGTCCAGGCGATTGGGTCGTTAGGCGACTTGGTGGTCGAGATCGATGCTCAGTGACGTGACCCCCTGAAACTTCTCCAGGAATAGCTAGGTGATGTGGACAAAGTGGATTCCCAAATCAGCTGATCGCTGATTCAAGGCTGTTCTTTGCGGAGAGCAGCCATGGTTCGTGGTTTGATGTCGGATGCGGAGTGGGCGTTCTTCG
>NZ_JAFCVJ010000041.1:0-16272 GCF_049896985.1 Brevundimonas sp. SL161
CGATTGCCGCTCTCGACATCGGTATTGCCCGTCTTCTTGATGACGCCCGCGATCACGTCCTTGGGACGCAGTGGCGGCGCGTTGCCGCCGCGCCCTTCGGCTACGAGAATGTCGCCGTTGGGCAGCACGATCATCTGACGAGGGATCTGCAGGTCGGTGGCCATCGCCGTGATGACAAAGCCTTCCGGTACCGTGGGCACCTGATCGCCCCAGGCGGTCGGCTGAGAGATTTTCATGGCGGGGACCAGGGTCTCGCGCAGAGGCGGGATGTCCGGACGGGTCCCTGTCTCTTGCAGGTCCGGATCGCTCCGGCTGCAGGCCGACAGCGCCATCAGGAGGGCGGTCGCGCTGACCATGAGGCGGGTCATCGGGCAACCTCCCGGCTGAAGACGTGTGTATGGGCGATGATGGCAGCGCCTATGGCGAAGAGGGTGCTGAGGATCGAGAGCGTCAGTCCAAGACCACCGACCGAGCTCCAGGCGTCACGGCTGTGTTGAAACGCATTGATCAGACCGACAGTGAACAGCAACGCCAGCATCCCAGCGTAGATCGCGCTGCGCAGTTTCTGACCCGTGCGAAACCTTAGTACTAGGGAGACCAAAGCCCAGGCCAGCACCAGACCGTTGAACACCAGAGCGCCGGAGATCAGCCAAGCGGAGAAATTCGCCCACTGCATCTCCTCGGTCCTGAGATAGGTGATGTCGGTGACCAAGGCACCGGGAAAAAGTGCCACCGGGAAGGCGAGCAAGATCGCGTGCACAGGATTGAGAGCCGCGCCTGAGGCCAGTGTGAAACGCATCGATTTCTCCTAATTTCGCCCGCGGCGCTGCATACACAACCCCCGGTCGGCCGAATGGTTCACTGGGTCGTATGCCCGCTCCGACGTGACGTCGGGGGGCCATGGTCCGCCGCGCGAGCGGTTAGGCCCGGTCACTCTCGCCAGAAGCGGCCTTTCTGCACGTCCGAAATAGAGTCAGACTCAGACATTTACGGATTGCCTGAGGCCTCGGATGGCTCGGCCGTTCAGGCGGCAGGCATTACCTATGCTGAACCATGGGCATCGGAAAGCGCCAGAATTATTTTGCATCCAGGCGGCTGTTTTGTAATCGAAAATGGAAGCTTCCCAAGCTTTCAGCGCCTTCTTCCGAGCCTTAGCCGACCAAGCCCTCACGCGTGAGCGGAGGGTTTTATTTAGATTTGGCTCGAGTCGCTCATATGGCTCTAAAGCAGTCTGGCGGCCGCGCGGAATCTGGCCGCATTCCCTGCACCCTGATAGGATTCGGCCGCCGGATCGGCTCGTAAGCTATGGAAGGCGTTCGGATTTAGCCGCCCACTGATATTCCGGTGGGGCAATATTCGCTCATTTCCCTGTTTATCGGGCCCGAACAGGGAAATCTCCCGCGAGCACACGCCACCTCGGTGGCCGCCACGCAGTGTCTATGGACTTGGTCTAAAAGAAACTGCTGTCCACGAGAGAGAAGGATCGCCAGTCCTTCGTCCACCACCAAATTCGAGGGGTTAGCAGGCAACTGCTAACCCCTTTTTGGTTTCTGGGCCTCTAGCGACATTAGCGCTTGCTGCCGGGCAAGGCGTTGTCCGCGTCATCCAGAGCTGCGGTGAGGGCCGCCCCGGCTCGACAGGAAGTCTGAACTATCCCGTCAGCGTTACCCAGAGTTCACGGTCGAGGAGCCATTGACCTCGGATCTGGCGCCAAGCCGCAGTCGCCGCTGATTTCGACGCCGCCCGTCCATGTCCCCACACACCGGCCGTGCTCGGCAGCCGGCCCTTCGTCTTCGGCAACTTGGACCGCTTCGGTCGTGTGCACGCAGGAGAGTAACGATGGGTTGGCGAACTCGGCGGCGAAGGCGGTGATCACGTCCTCGCGGCCCTGAACAAGAGCGCCGTCGCCCACGATCAGGACCATATCCATGATCATGTGCGGGCCGAGGCGCGGGGCGTCGCGCGCAGCGATCAGTCGATTGGTGAGTTTGCGTTTTACGCGGATCGCGGCGACAGGTGCGGACATGCCGGGAGCGTGACGGTCAAGAACTTTCCCGCCAAGCCCCACGTCTGGCAGCTCCGCGCGGCGACGGTCAGCGCAGCCTTCAGGAAAGATCCAGGTCCGACAGGCCAACCAGCTCCTCGACCCGCCCCGTTTCCGCCAACTGGTCGAAGCCGGCGGCGATGTGGTAGAATGAGCTAGCGGGGGCCGGCTCGTCGAGGAAGCCGCCCTGAGGCAGGCGTTTGTCCTGCCACAGGCCGTCGGGTGTCAGATAGAGCCAGAGCGCGCGTAGCGCCGCGGCGGCGTCGTCCAGCAACCTCTGCCGTTCGCCGTCGGTCGCGCTCTCGACCAGGATCAGCGACGCCTTTAGCCATTCGGTCTGGGGCCAGAGCCGGGCCCGACCGCTCCGTATCGACCCGTCGTCGTTCATCGCGTCGATCGCGATGGCCGGACGCTCGGCGACGCCCTTTCGGCCGTGCGCATAGAGGCGTCGGGACGCCGCGAGCAGATCGGGGCGGCCGCGCGAGCGCGCGACCCTGGCCAGCAGCCAAGCCCATTCGAACTGATGGCCCGGCTCGACCAGCCGCCCATCATCACCGGGCGCCGGGGTCCAGTCGGATTCGAAGAACTCGCGCAGGAACCCGCCCCGAGCGTCGATGAAGCGCGTCATCGCCAGATCGACGATCCGGTCTGCCAGCGCCGTCCAGCCCGCGTCTCCGTCGATCGCTTCCCAACCCAGACACGCCTCCAGAAGGTGCATGTGAGCGTTGGCTTGCCAAGGCTGGTCGCCCGCTTCGATCAGGCCTCCGGTCGCGGGCCCCGCCGCGAGGACGGCGTCGCGAAGTTTTACCGCCCGCGCCTCCAGAGTCGGATCGTCAATACCGGCCCGTTTCGCGGTCGCCAGGGCGAACAGCACAAAGGCCTGGTCGTAGAGATAGGCGGTCTCGTCCCGCGGTTGACCATCGGGGCCCAGGAGAGCCCTGGACAGGCCGTCAGGCCGCAGATAGTCCGCATAGAGCCGCTCAAGGCCCCGCGCGACGATGCCGCGCCACGGTCCCTTCCAGCCGTTCACCCCGGCGCTGGCGTAGACGAAGATCTGGCGCGCCTGCACCCGCGCCCGGCGCGACAGTTTCGGCGCCCGGCCGTCGAGCGACAGGACCTCGACAAAGGCGCCGTCCTCCGACTGGCCCAACGTCGACCAGGTCGGCAGGGCTCTCAGCCGCATCCAGGCGGAGAAGCGGACGGCCCCGGAAACCAGGTCCTCCGGCGACGGCTTGGCAAAATCGAGATGGCGCGGCGAGGTCGCCCGGATGCGATCGACCACCTTCTTGACGCTTTGAGAGTGCGCCAGATCGCAGACGAGGACGGCGTCCTCCTCAACGACGATCGCCAGATTTCTGACGCCCAGCGCCGCCACCAGAACCCCTTCGGGCGCCCGGACGAGACAGCCTTCGGATCCCTCGAAAATATGCTGGCCGGTATCCCCCTCGCCGCTGGCGGCGATCGCATCCCACGATCCTAGGTCGGACCACAGGAAATCGACCTCAAGCACCGAGGCGCGGCTGGTCTTCTCCATTACGGCATAGTCGATGGAAATTTTGGGAGAGCCGCTGAATGCCACGCCAAGCGTCTGAATATCGCCCGCGTCTTCCGTCTCCAGTGAAGATCGCACGGCCTCCAGAACGGCTGGTGCGTGAGCTGCCACTTCGGCGATGAGCGATTGCGCCGACACGATGAAGTTGCCGCTGTTCCACAGGTAGCCGGCGTCAACGTACGTCTGGGCCAGGGTGCGGTCGGGCTTTTCAACAAAAGCCAGTACCTCCGTCAGGCCGCGACCAGACGGCTTTATATAGCCATAGGCCTGAGAGGGTCCCGACGGCGTCACGCCGAGGGTGACGATGCGACCCTGCGCCGCGCTTTCGGCGGCTTCTATGATTGCTGCCCGAAAAGCCTGATGATCGGGGATGTGATGGTCCGAGGCGACGAAGGCGAGGCTCGCTTCCGGATCTCTTCTGGCCGCCCAGACGGCGGCCGCTGCCATGGCGGCCGCAGAATCACGAGCTTCCGGCTCCAGCAAGATCTGGGCGTCGATCTCAAGCTCGGCGAGTTGCTCGATGATCCATACGCGATGGTCAAGGCCACCGACTACGATCAGCCGCCCGTCGTCGCCGGCGAGTGACGCGACGCGAACGGCCGCCTCCTGAAGCAGGGATCGATTGCCCGCCAGCGGAATGAACTGCTTTGGACGAGAGGGGCGCGATGCCGGCCATAACCGCGTGCCGGTTCCGCCACACATGATCACCGGATATAGCGCCATCTGGCGACCGCCTGAACTGGAGCTATCTGGATGCTAACGAGAGTCAACAGCGCGCCCGGAAGTCGGCGGAGCTTTGGAACCTTAGTGGCTGCCCCGATGGGTCGCAACCGCGTCGTTCCCTCAGCGGCATGATCGGCCTGCACCTGCCGAGGCAAATGCTCTTGCTCACGCTGCCGCGCCTGCCCATATCGGATCACGGCCACGCCTCGCCGGTTCCGGGGGGCATCAAGGCCGCAGTCGCTTGTCGAGGACTGAACCATGACGACCCGAACCGTGCTGTTCGACAGCCCCTTTCTTCTGGGCTTCGACCAGACCCGCGCCCTGATCGACCGCGCCGCCAAGGCGGCTGCCGAGAGCTATCCGCCCTACAATGTCGAACAGCTGGGCGACAACGCGGTGCGCATCTCGCTGGCCGTGGCCGGCTTTTCGCCCGACGATCTGGCGATCACCATTGAGGGCCGGCAGCTGACCATCGCCGGCAAACGCGAAGGCGCCTCGCCGGACCAGGCCTTCCTGCATCGCGGCATCGCGGCGCGCGGCTTTGTCCGCAGCTTCGTCCTCGCGGACGGGCTGGAGGTCGAGAGCGCCCGCCTTGAGCACGGCCTGCTGCACGTCGATCTGCTCCGGCCCGAGAACGTCGAACCGGTCCGTCGAATCCCGATCAGCGTCGACTGATCCCAACCGAATACGCTCGCCATGACGCGCCTGCGAACTCGCAGCGCATCCGGGCGTTGTCTTATTGAAAAGGAGGCGGTCTTTACGACGCCGATGATGACCAACAAGGATTTCGCCGGCCTGGGCGCGCCCGACCTCGTTTACGTGCGCGAGATCACTGCCGCTGACGTTATGGCGGACGCGATCACCGACGCGCCCCTGGAAGACGCCAGGGGGCTGGTGATCGATCCCGATCAGACCCTCTATGCCGTGCACAGCGCGAACGGTGAGCGGCTGGCGGTCATGATGGATCGCGAGGCGGCCTTCGCCGCCGCCGTGGCGCACGAACTCGCGCCGGTGTCGGTGCACTGACACCCATCGCCGTGGACCCCGGCGAAGGCCGGGGTGCACAGATGGACGTCAGGCCGCCGTCGCCGGCACGTTGGCGTCGCCCACGAACAGGGCGTGAATCGCATCCTCGGTCCGGGCCTGGCGCAGTTGTTCGCGCAGCTCCGGCGAGCGCATCGCCCTCGAGACCGCCGCCAGGGCGCGCAGATGTTCGGCGCCGTCGCGCGGGGGCGCGAACAGGGCGAACATCAGATCCACCGGGCGATCATCCACCGAGTCATACGCGACGGGGGTGTCGAGGCGCACGAACACCGCCTTGACGCGGTCCAGACCGGCGAGGCGCGCATGCGGAACCGCCACCCCAGAACCGAGACCGGTCGAGCCTAGCGCTTCGCGCTCCATCAATGCGTCGAAGACGCGAATCTCGTCCAGGCCCATGGCCTGGGCCGCAGCGGAGGCCAGCACATGCAAGGCCTGCCGCTTCGATGACGCGCCGCTTTTCAGGACGATTCCGTCCCGAACCAGCAGTTCACCAATGTCCATGATCGTCCCGACTCATACTCGAGGTTGTGGGCAGGGCCCCTGGAGGGGGCGCGCGCCGTCTAGACGGTTCACGCGCCCCTGGGAAGTCTTATGCGCCAGAACCGTTTACAGAACCGTGTCCGTTAAGCGACGCGGTACGTTCAGGGTCTATCCACCCTACATTGCCGTCCGGGCGGCGATAGACGACTGACAGGCCGCCGTGCGCCGCGTTCTTGAACAACACGACCGGATAGCCTGTCATGTCGAGTTCGAGCACCGCGCGTCCGACCGTGATGGTGCGGATTTCTGAAATGCTTTCAGCGATGACCATGCCCGTGGGCGGTGGTCCGTCGTCGTCGCCGGCGGTGTCGAACAGGGCATCCTCGACGTCATCGTCGGGATTGCGCAGCACGATGCTGCGCGCCACTGAGGCGGCGGCCATCTCGGTCTTCTCGGGCGACAGGCCCTTGGGTCCGATATGATGATCCTTAAGCCGCCGCTTGTAGCGTCGGACCCTCTTCTCGAGCTTTTCGAGGCTGTCGGTGAAGGCCGCATGGGCGTCGCCGCCCAAGCCTGTGGTCACGAGCGATTGCCCGGACGCGAGGCGGACCCAACAGTCCACTTTGAAGCCGTAGCCGTCCTTGGACACCACAACCTCGGCGTCCTGGCCGCCGCGATCGAAGTATTTTCCGACTCCGTCTTCGAGTTCCTGGGAGATGCGCGAGCCTAACGCTTCGCCGACATCCACTTGCTTGCCGCTGACTTGGACTTGCATAGGGATAGAACGCGACCGACCGCGAAAGGTGTCAATCGGGAACACCGTTTTCACGGTCACGCTTTGTTGTTCGATCAGCCGGTTTTCAGCATGCGCCGGCGCTCGACCGACGACGGAATTCTGAGCGCTTCCCGGTACTTGGCCACGGTGCGGCGGGCGATGTCGATGCCGGCTTCCTTGAGGATCTCCACGATCCGGTCATCGGACAAAACGTCGCCACCGCGACCCTCATGGTCGATCATCGACTTGATCCGGTGACGCACGGCCTCGGCGGAGTGGCTGGCGCCGCCGTCGGTCGCCTGGATCGCGGCGGTGAAGAAGAATTTCAGCTCGAACACGCCGCGCGGGGTCGAGACGTATTTGTTCGAGGTGACCCGGCTGACCGTCGATTCATGCATGCCGATGGCGTCAGCCACGGTCCTTAAATTCAGGGGGCGCAGGAACTCCACGCCGAAGGCGAGGAAGGCGTCCTGCTGGCGCACGATCTCGGACCCGACCTTCAGGATGGTCCGGGCCCGCTGGTCGAGAGACTTGACCAGCCAGTTGGCCTGGGCCGCGCAGTCGGCGACGAAGGTCTTCTCCGTCTCGGTCCGCGCGCCGGCGGAAACCGAGGCGTGGTAGCGTTTGTCGACAAGCAGCCGCGGCAGGGTGTCGGAGTTCAGCTCCACCCGCCAGCCGCCGGCCGGGTCGGGCCGGACATGGACGTCGGGGATCACCGTCTGGGCGATCTCGCCGGCGAAGCCCGCACCCGGTCGGGGCGTCAGGGCCTTGAGCTCGGAGATCATCTCAGACAGATCCTCGACATCGACGCCGCAGGCATTCCTCAAAGCCGTCAGGTCGCGTCTGGCCAGCAGATCCAGATTGTCGAGCAGGGCTCCCATGGCCGGATCGAACCGGTTCCGCTCGACCAGTTGCAACTTCAGGCATTCCGGCACCGACCGCGCCATGACGCCCGTGGGCTCGAACCCGTGGCAGACCGCCAGCACCGCCTCGACCCGCTCCAGGCCGCAGCCCAGCCGGTCAGCGATCTCGGCCAGTTCGCCCCGCAGATAGCCGCCCTCGTCGACGCCGTCGATCAGCGACAGGGCGATGGCGTGGTCCGTGGCCGAGAACCCGGCCGAGGACGCCTGTTCCTGCAGATGCTCCGACAGGGTGGGATCGTGGCGTTCCGGGCGCTCGCCCCCGTCGCCGTCATTGAACGACCCGCCCTTGCCAGCTGCCGACCAGTCCGACAGCCCAGGCTGTTCGGCCGCCTCGTCGGACAGACGGTCAGAGGTGCGTTCGCCCGGCGTCGCGTCGCCATAGACGTCGTCCTCGCGTGCATCGACGGTCGAGGACCTTTCCGACGCCTCGGCCTCGGAGAAGCTCAGCTCGGTGGAATCGGTCGGCGCCTCGCGGGCGACCTCCGCGCCGGCCTCGGGCTCCTCGCGCTGGAGCAGCGGGTTCTTTTCGAGCTCGGCCTCGACGTATTCGTCCAGCTCCTGGTTGGACAGTTGCAGCAGCTTGATCGCCTGCTGCAGCTGGGGCGTGATGACCAGCCCCTGCCCCTGCCGAACCTCGAGCCTCTGACCAATCACCCTGAACGCCCCCAACGAGCCGTTGTGGCCCGGAACTTGCTGTCAGGATGAAGGCGACCGGTTAACGTGGGCTTTCGCACGTCCGGCGCATGCGCGGGCGGCGACCGGGTTCCAGACGTGTGGTCGGGGGCTGACGCCGGACTCTCGTAGATACGTAAGGGCGATTCCGTCAGCTCGGCGATGTGGTCCGGAACCTCGGGCCAAAGCTCCGGGACCAAGGAACATTCGTAGATCCGGTCGGTCCGTGTGCAGGGCGTCCTCCGGTCTCATCGGACGCCGTTACGCGTCAGCCGTAAAGATCGCCGAGATAGACGCGGCGCACCTCGGGGTCGTGGATGACCTCGTCGGCGGTGCCTTCGAACAGGACCGAGCCGTTCGAGATGATCGAGGCGCGGTCGATGATGTCGAGCGTCTCGCGCACATTGTGATCGGTGATCAGGACCCCGATGCCCTCGCCGGCCAGATAGCGGATGACCTGGCGGATGTCGGCGATGGCCAGGGGGTCGATGCCGGCGAAAGGCTCGTCCAGCAGCATGAAGCTCGGCTTGCCGGCAAGGGAGCGTGCAATCTCGACGCGTCGGCGTTCGCCGCCCGATAGCCCGGTCGCCGGCGCATGGCGCAGATGGTCGATGTGCAGTTCTTCCAGCAGGCGGGTGGTCTCCGTCTCTATCCGCTTGCCGGTCTCGTTCAGCTCGACCACCGCCATGACGTTCTGCTCGACCGTCATGCCGCGGAAGATCGAGGCCTCCTGCGCCAGATAGCCCAGACCCATGCGGGCGCGCTGGTACATTGGCTGGCCTGTGATGTTCTCGCCGTCGAGCCAGATGGAACCGGAGTCGGCAGGGATCAGGCCGGTGATCATGTAGAAGCAGGTTGTCTTGCCGGCGCCGTTGGGGCCCAGCAGGCCCGCCACCTCGCCCCGCTGCACCGTCAGGGAGACGTCGGAGACGACCTGACGGGCGCCGAAGGCCCTGGCGATGTTGCGGACCCTCAGGCCTTTTTCAGGCGCGGCTTCGGGCGCGACGACCTTGCCGGCCTCGCGGTCTTCCAGATTGAGGGCGGAGAGTTCCTTGCGGGCCATTCAGGAGCCTAGTTGGCGCCTTCCGGATAGAAGACGCCGCGCACCCGGCCGCCGTTGGCCGCCGTCCCGCCCGCGACCCGCGCCTCGCCGGTATCGACGTTGTAGCTCAGGCTGGCGCCCGTCAGGACGTTCTGGCCCTGGGTCAGGATGACGTCGCCGGTCACCACAACGGTGGCGTTGGAGACGGTGTAGGTCGCCCGGTCGCCCCGGATCGTCTCGTTGGGGGTGACGTAATAGACCTCGCCGGTTGCCTCGATCCGCGTCAGTCCGCCGGAGGCGTCACGCACGCCCTGGATGGCGTTGGCTCGCAGACGGGTGTCGCCTTGCGTGATCTCGGCCCGGCCACGCAACGACACCGCCGTATTCGTCAGCTCGCCCGTGTCGGCGCCGTAGCCGATCGGCTGGTCGCTGACGTTGGAACGAGTTTGCGCCAGCGCCGCGCCGCCCAGGCAGAGGGCCAGGACGCTCGCGCCGGTCAGGATGAGGTGGCTGGTCTTCATGTCATTCACCGGAAGCGGGGTTGATGGTCCCCTGCACCTTGTTGTCACCAGAGCCCCTGAACACGACCCGTTCGCCCTGTTCATAGATGGCATAGGACGTTGCCGAGATGGTTCCAAGAGGGCCGCGCCCTTCGACGCCCTTGTCGCCGGTCACCACGCCCGACGCCGTATCGACCACGGCCTCCGGCGTCGTCAGTGTAAAGCCCGATCCTCCGTCGGAAATCTTGACGTTCGGACCGATCGTCACGCTGCGTTCGGCCTCGTTGTAGGTGCCGGCGTCGGCGGTCATCTCGGTCACCTTGGTGCCGCCGAGGTTGAGCCTGAGCACCGGACCATTGAGCCGGAACCGTCCCGTCGCCGGGTCCCGCACCGCGCCCTGGGCGCCGATGATGAAGGACCGGCCCGCCGCGTCCTGACCGTGAAACATAGGGTTGTCGAGGCGGACCTCCTTCGACTGGCTCGCCTCGCGTTCGACCCCCGACATCACCGTGCGGAACACGGTCCAGGTCAGGGCCCCGCCCGCCAGGACCACAATCAGGATCGGCAGGAGGCGGCGATACAGATGAACCCGGCGGGAGCGCGAGCGCCAGCGCCCGGCCTGCTGGGCCAGCCTCGCCTCGTCGGCGCGCTTTCTGTCCTCGCCGGGATCGAAGGTCATGTGTGCGCGAAGATATCCGTCTCGTCCCAGCCGCGCAGGTCGAGGCGGGCGCGAACCGGCAGGAAGTCGAAACAGGCCTGGGCCAGTTCCATCCGCCCTTCGCGCACCAGCATCTCGTTCAGCCGGCGCATGATGACATGCAGGTGCAGCACGTCGGAGGCGGCGTAGTCCAGCTGGGCCTGCGACAGCTCCGGCGCGCCCCAGTCGGACGACTGTTGCGCCTTGCTGAGGTCGATGCCCGCCATCTCGCGCGCCACGTCCTTCAACCCATGCCGGTCGGTATAGGTCCGGGCCAGTTTGGAGGCGATCTTGGTGCAATAGACCGGCCGGGTCTCGACGCCGAGGTGCAGCTCCAGCATGCCGATGTCGAACCGGCCGAAGTGGAAAATCTTCAGCACGTCCGGATCGGCCATCAGCCGCTTGAGGTTCGGGCAGTCGTAGCCGGGGCGGTTCAGCCGCACGATATGGGCGTCGCCGTCCCCGGCCGAGAGCTGGACCACGCACAGGGGATCGCGGCGGAAGCGCAGCCCCATGGTCTCGGAATCGACGGCGACCTCGGGACCCAGGTCCAGGCCGTCGGGCAGGTCGCCTTCATGCAGATAAACATTCATGGACGCGGTCTAGCAGTCCCTCTCCCCTTGCGGGAGAGGGCTTGAACGCCCGGGAGCGCAGCGATCTGACTTGCGCGAAAGGATGAGGGGTTTTGCGGCTCGCCGGTCAGACCGGGCGTCACCCTCACCCGCAAGGGGAGAGGGCAGAAACAAAAACGGCGCCGCATCCTGCGATGCGACGCCGTTTGAAACTGGTGCCCAGGAGAGGACTCGAACCTCCACGACATTTCTATCACTGGCACCTGAAGCCAGCGCGTCTACCAATTCCGCCACCTGGGCCCCGGAGGCGCGCGTCGAAACACGTTCCTGTCCGGAAGGCGCGGACCCTTAAGGCAGTGCACGGAGCGGGTCAACACGGTTTTCGGCGGTTTCTCGCAGCTTGCGCGCCGCCCCTGCGTTGCGGGGGTGCCGGGCATCGTCTATCCCCGCCCTGCAAGGCCTTCGCGGGCTTTCACGACGCCGCTCAAGGAATGCCCGATGTCCGAATCCACTCCCGGTATGGTCACCGTCTTCGGCGGGTCCGGCTTCGTCGGAACCCAGGCCGTCCGCGCCCTGGCCCGTTGCGGCTGGCGCGTTCGCGTCGCCGTGCGCAAGCCCGCCCTGGCCCAGGACCTGCGCATCCTCGGCGACGTGGGACAGATCCAGCCGGTACGCTGCGACATCTCCAGCCCGACCGACGTCGCCGCCGCCCTGAAGGGCGCGGACGCGGCCGTAAACCTAGTCGGTATCCTGTTCGAAACCCCGGGTCGCGGCTTCGAGAAGGCCCACGTCGAGGGCAGCCGCAATGTCGCCGAGGCCTGCGTCGCCGCCGGCGTAGACCGTCTCGTCCAGATGTCGGCCATCGGCGCCGACACCCATGCCGAAGGCGAGTACGGCCGCTCCAAGGGCGAGGCCGAGGCCGCCGTCCGCGCCATCAAGCCCGACGCCGTCATCCTGCGTCCCTCGATCGTGTTCGGGAACGGCGACGGCTTCCTGAACCGCTTCGCCTCCATGGCGACGATGTCTCCCGCCCTGCCCCTGATCGGCGGTGGCGTGACGAAATTCCAGCCGGTCTGGGTCGGGGACGTGGCCGAGGCCATCGCCCGCTCCGTCGTTTACACCGACGCCGCCGGCCGCACCTTCGAACTGGGCGGCCCGGAGGTCTGGTCGTTCAAGCAGATCCTCGAATACATCCTGCGCGAGACCGGCCGCCGCCGCCTGCTCGCGCCCCTGCCCTTCTTCGCCGCCTCGGCCATCGGCGCGTTGGCCGAGATCACTGCCGTCCTGGGCATCGCGCCCGTCCTGACGCGCGACCAGGTCGTGATGCTGAAGACGGACAATGTCGTGGCCCCGGACGCCGAGGGTCTGTCGGCGCTCGGTATCGAGGCGACCGGTCTGGAAGCCATCGCCCCGTCCTACCTGTGGCGCTATCGCCGCGGCGGACAGTTTGCCGGAGGCCCGGGCGCCGCGCAGGCGGAGGCGGAGGCGGCGCTTTAGTTTTTCCGTGCATCCCCGCCTTCGCGGGGATGCACGGTGTTTTTACTGGATCAAAGCAGCCGGATTTCCTTCAACCGCTCGGTCAGGAAGTCCTCGGCCATGATCGACTTGCCGGCATAGCGATCCGGGTTCTCCGCCGTGATCGTCGACGGCAGGGTCTCGATCACATAGTCCGGGTTGAAGTGCAGGAAAAAGGGCGTCGAATAGCGGGCGAAGCTGGCCCGGTCCGGCGCAGGATTGACCACCCGGTGGCTGGTCGATGGCAGGACGTGGTTGGTCAGCCGCTGCAGCATGTCGCCGATATTGACCACAAGGGCGCCCGGCGGCGGCGCGACCTCCAGCCACTGACCGTCGGCGTCCTTCAGCTGCAAGCCCGCTTCTTCCGCACCCAACAGCAGGGTGATGACGTTGATATCCTCGTGCGCGCCCGCCCGCACGCCCGGCGCCCCGGCCGGAACCGGCGGATAGTGGAGCATCCGCAGGATGGAGTTCCCCAGCTCGACCTTGTCCTCGAAGAAGGCGTCGCCGAGCCTCATGTAGCGGGCGATGGCCTTGAGGATCTTGCGGCCCAGCTGATCCAGCGCCTCGAACATCCCGTAGAAATGCGGCTTGAAGCCCGGCACCTCGGTCGGCCACAGGTTGTCGCGCATGTACTGGCGATAGGGATGGCCCTCCGGCAGTTCGCGGCCCGTGTGCCAGAACTCCTTGAGATCCACGGCCGCCGCGCCCTTGGCGGCCTCGACCCCGAACGGCGTCAGGCCGCGCGCTCCGCCGGTGCCGGGTTGATGGTATTTGCGCTTCGCCTCTTCCGGCAGGGCGAAGAAGGCCTTGGCGTCGTCGATGGCCGCATGGATGACGTCCTCGTCCAGCCCGTGATCCGCGATCACGGCAAAGCCATAGCGTTTGAACGAGGCGCCCAGCTCATCGCTGAAGCCCTGGAAGTCGGAGTCGTAGCGCGACATCGAAACGGGCTTGATGCCTTGGGCGGCGACGGAAGTGGCGTCGAGGGTGGCGGTCACGGGCGGGCCTTTCAATTCGTACGCGGCAATCCATCCGAGGACGCCGGGGGAGACGTTCATACGCCCTGACATCACAAATTGGCAGATCGAGGTCGCAATACCGCATTGGCGCGGTTCGTTCATCTCGGGGTCAGGCAGGAACCTTCACCGTAAGCCCACGTTTCGGGTGGATTCGAACCCGTCCATTTTCAAAGGAACTCGCTATGCGCATGAACCTGATCGTCACGAGCCTCGGCGTCGCCGCCATGCTGGGCGCCGGCGCCTGCACCACTATGGACCCCTATTCCTCGACACCCTCCCGCAACAACACGGGCACGGGCGCGATCTACGGCGCCCTGGGCGGCGCGGTCCTCGGCTATCTGACCAACACCTCTAACGGCGAGCAGGGCCGTCGCAACGCCCTGATCGGCGCCGGTGTCGGCGCCCTCGGCGGCGCAGCCGTCGGGAATTACATGGACCGCCAGCAGCGCGCGATGGAGGCCGAACTGTCGGGAAGCGGCGTGGGCGTGGCCCGTCAGGGCGACAATCTGGTCCTGCGCATGCCGTCCGACGTCACCTTCGCGGTGAACCAGTCCAACATCGAGCCGCGCTTCGATTCCGTCCTGCGCGATGTCGCCGGCGTTCTGGCGGAATATGACCGCTCGCTGGTGGACGTCGTGGGCCACACAGATTCCTCGGGCGGAGACGCGATCAACCAGCCCCTGTCCGAGCGCCGTGCTCTCGCCGTCGCCGACGCCCTGATCAGCAGCGGCGTCCAGCGCGAGCGTCTGTTCGTCGCCGGCCAGTCCTCGCGCGTCCCGATCGCCTCCAATGCAACGGCCGAGGGCCGCGCCCAGAACCGCCGCGTCGAGATCCTGATCCGCCCCTTCACGGGCTGATCGCGCCTTCTCTCACCGTGCGCCCCCGGCAAAGGCCGGGGGCCAGATGGCGAACGCCGCCGCCGCCGCGGAGCGTTCGGTTCACCCCGACCGCCTGCCTGTCGATCTGGATCCCGGCCTTCGCCGGGATGCGCGGGGTGTGGGGAGATTTATCGTTAGCGCACACGGTTCAGTGACTTGCGTCCTGATTCCGGGTGTGGTCCTAGGACATGCTGACGACTCGGGGGAGCGGCATGGATCAGGACATCTGGAATTGTGACGACGGGCGTCTGGCGCAGGGCGCCAGGATGGTCGCTGCGGCCGTCGCGTCCGCCGTCCTCACCGCCACCGTCGTCATCGCCGTGGGCCTGTCGATCGTCGATCGCCATGCCCCCGACCGGCCGACGTCTGACGTGGCCCTGATCCGCACCAGCGGCTGATCCACGACTTGCGGAAATCGGCGACGCGGCGTCTCCTGAGCCAGTGACCGCCCTCACCCGCATCCCCCTCTCCGCACCCGACATCGGCCCCGCCGAGCGTGAGCGCCTGCTCGAAACCTTCGATGCCGGTTGGGTCTCCTCAGCCGGACCGGTGGTGGAGGCCTTCGAACGCGCCTTCGCCGAGGCGACCGGTTTCGCCCATGCAACGGCCGTCTCATCCGGCACGGCCGCCCTGCATCTGGCCCTGACGATGCTGGACCTGAAGCCCGGCGACGCCGTCATCGCCCCGACCCTGACCTTCATCGGCGGGGTCAGTCCGATCGTTCACGCGGGCGCACGACCGATCTTCGTGGATTGCAGCCCCGCCGACTGGAACCTCGATCCCCGGCTGCTCGAACAGGCCTTCGATCGCGCCCGGACGGAAGGGTTGACCGTCCGCGCCATCGTTCCCGCCGACCTCTACGGCCAGTGCTGCGATATCGACGCAATCCGCGCGGTCGCCGACGCCCACGGCGTCCCCGTGATCCTCGACTCGGCCGAGGCCGTCGGCGCGACCCTCAACGGCCGCCACGCGGGCCACGGCGCCGCGGCCGCCGCCTTCTCGTTCAACGGCAACAAGATCGTCACCACGGGCGGCGGCGGCATGCTGGCCTCCGACGACGGCCCGCTGGTCGCCCGCGCCCGTAATCTGGCCGCCGCGGCGCGCCTGCCCGCCGTCCACTACGAACACGCCGAGATCGGCTTCAACTACCGGATGCTCAGCCTCGCCGCTGCCCTGGGCCTGGCCCAGCTGGAGACGCTGGAGAGCAAGGTCGCCCGCCGCCGCGCCATCTTCAATCGCTATGAGGCCCGCCTCGGCGGTCGCTACGGGGTCGCCTTCGCGCCGGAGGCCCCGGGCCGGCGCCACACCCGCTGGCTGACCGTCATGCTGATGGACCCGGAGTTCGTCGCCAGCCCCGACCGTCTCCGCCTTGCGCTCGACGCCGCCAACATCGAGGCCCGGCCGGTGTGGAAGCCGATGCACCTGCAGCCGGTCTTCCGCGACGCCCTGATGATCAATGAACGGGTGGCCGAAACCCTGTTCGCCAATGGCCTGTGCCTGCCCTCCGGCAGCACCCTGTCCGACGCCGACATCGACCGGGTCTGCGACGTCATCGAGGCGACGCTCGACGCCTGACTGGCGTTTTGCGGTCCATGCAGTTTCGGCGGCTGTATTGGCGGTATTGGCGGTTCCGGATTGCAGTGTTTTGCGGTTACGAACTGCAGTCTTTTGGCGATGTCAGCGGGCGGCTGCGAATCGTCTTGCGAGAGCGCGTGCGGTGGGTTTGAGGGCCTTGGGTTCGTGGTAGTTGCCGTTGACCTGGGTGCGGTTGATGACGTGGGCCTTGAACCGTTTGTAGAGGTCGTCCTCGGGCGGCGCGGGATGGGTCCAGAA
>NZ_JAFCVJ010000042.1:0-15614 GCF_049896985.1 Brevundimonas sp. SL161
CCCTTCTCGACCACGAACGGCTCGAAGAACGCCCACTCCGCATCCGACATCAAACCACGAACCATGGCTGCTCTCCGCAAAGAACAGCCTTGAATCAGCGATCAGCTGATTTGGGAATCTACTTTGTCCACATCACCTAGTGCAGCCAGTCGGCCTCCGCATGGCCAACCGTCCAAAGCACTGAATGATCGAAGGGCGTGTCATTGAAGAGCCCGTCAGCCGACAGCGTCAGGACATGATCGCCGTCTTGAGCAATGAAAGTCGATAGGGGCTCGATGATTGGCTCTTCTGGAACCGCAGGCATTCGGAACGGCTCGACGCCCTCGGCATCAGTCCCAGTATAGACCGCCGGCAGATCCAGCGTGATGTGTAGTGCGAAGAGGTCGCTCGACGGCGTCAACAGCCAGTTAGCATCACCGCTGTAGGATTCGCCGTGTCTCCCGTCCGCCGTGATGGCGGAGTCGTGCGCCACCGGCAGAGTCAGGGCTTCGTGCGCTACCTTACCCACATCGACCGACTCGACGACTGAGCCCTGGTAGCCCTGGTAGCGGATGCCGCCGAGCCAGGAGGAGGCGGTCAGGTTGATGTGTTCCGCGCTCTCGGAGAAGGCTCTCAGAACCTCGGCACGGCTCGTTCCACTGTTGAGGTTGCTCACCCAAGTCTGGACGCCGGCGGGGTCGCCGTTCCGGTCGAGACAGAACCTGTACAACTGCTCCACGAAGGCCTGATTACTCAGCGTACCGTAGCGCGACTGGAACTCGGCGGACCCGGCGAAGGCGGCGGAGATGTCACTGAGACTCATCCCCGCCTTCAGATTGGCGGTCCAGGTCGCCAAGCCGCCGACATCCGGCAGACGGTCGAACGTGGCGTCGTAAAGCCTGGCGATGGTGATCGCGTCGGCGTCGGGGATCCACAGGCCGCGAGATAGGCTCGAGGCGGTGAGCGTGCGGTGTTCCGAGCTTTCCGAGAAGGCAACCAGCACCTCTCCTCGGCTCATGCCTGCGTTGAGGTTGCTTACCCAGGCCTGAACCCCGGCGGAGTCCCCGTTTCGATCAAGCGCGAACCGGTAGAGCTGTTCAACGAAAGCCTGATTGGACAGATTGCCGTAGCGAGATTGGAACTCGCCCGAAGCCGCGAAGGCGTTGGCCAGGGACTGGAGCGTCACCGTCCCGCGCGCCAAGGCCGCAGCATAGGTCTCCAAGCCGCCTTGGTCCGGCCCACGATCCAGCGCAGCGTCGTACAGCCGCATGACGCGCGCCGAGGCGCTGTCGAGATCGAAGGTTAGAACGCCATCGACGAACCGCGCCTCCTCGATGCCCGTCAGGGTATCGATCCCAGTTTCGGGTCCACCGGTGACGGTTGTCGCGCTGCCCCCTTGCAGGGCGTACTGGCGCACCACGCCGCTGTAGAGCGCCGCATCAAAGCCCGCGCCGCCGTTCAGCGAGTCCGAACCCATTCCACCGATCAGGATGTCGTTGCCGTCCAGGCCGTTCAGGACGTCGTTGGACTCACCGCCGGTCAGAGTGTCGACGCCCGCCGTTCCAGTAAGCGTCTGACGCGCCTGTGCCGCTAGACGGCCGCCGACTACGTCATAAACGCCGTCGGAAAACTGAAACACCTCGATGTTGGAGACACGATCGGCTCCGCCGGGGCCGATGACGGTGAACGTGCCATTCGAAGCTGTGACAATAGAAGCTGCCCGCGATCCGCTGAACATGGCGGTGTCCGTGCCCAAACCGCCGTCGATGGTGTCGTTACCCGACCCGCCAATCAGGATGTCGTCGCCGGAGAAGCCGCTGACCAGATCGTCGCCGGCTCCGCCGTCCAGCCGGTTGTCTACGGAACTCCCAACGATAAAATCGTTGCCGGATGTGCCTACGACGTCTTCAACCGAGATGAACGTCGATCCACGGAGGTCTGCGGTTCCGCCATTTCCGAACATGACGTACAGGTCGCGACCTGCGCCACCATCGATCCTGTCGGATCCGCCCCCGCTGATGATAACGTCATCGCCAGCCCCGCCGTTGAGCTGGTTGGAGCCGAGTCCCCCGTTCAGCTGGTCATTCCCGTCTCCGCCCGAGAGGACATCATTGCCGCCGCGGCCTTCAAGCCTATCGTTACCTGCCCCGCCGTCGAGGGTGTCGTCGCCTTCGCCGCCGTCCAGCCCGTCGTTGCCGTCGCCGCCCAGAAGGAGGTCGCGACCTTCCTCGCCGTAGAGAGAATCGTTTCCGCTGCCGCCTGCGATCAGGTCATCGCCCTCGCGACCCGAGAGTACGTCGTCGCCGCCGCTGCCATACAAGCTGTCGTTTCCGACGGTTCCCACCAGGGTGATTGGCGCAGTCGATCCTGATTGCGAAAGTCCATCTAGATTGTATGCGGTGATCGCCTGAAGATCGACGTTTTGGAGAACGAGCAAGGTCTGAAAGCCCCAGGCAGTTCTGATCCCATCCCTGTCGAAAGACACGACGACGTCTGAACCTGACTGGGTCAGTCTGAGATAGCCCGCGACGAAAGGATCTGCGGTACCGTCCCAGCCGCTGGCCAACAGCAATGGCCGCAGGTTCAACTGGTCGCCGCTGGTCCCTGTGGTGAAGTCCGTAACCCTGAGATCAAGTGTGTAGATAGACGCCGCGAGACCGGTCACCTCGATGCGGTCCGTCCCCGCCCCGGTGGCGATCGTCGCCGACCCGAAAAGCGGTCCGATCCTGAAGGTGTCAGAGCCGGCGCCGCCGATCATGTTGAGCGTCCCGTTGCCACTAGCGATGATCAAGTCATCGCCCGCGCCTCCGTCCAGAGTGATAGAGCCTCCGGTGGCGCGCTCGTTTCTCAGGGTGTCATTGCCGTCTTCGCCATAGAGGAAATCGGCGACGTCGAGCCTCCCGTCGAAATCCGTTTCGCCGAGGTCATCGTCGCCGGCCCCGCCGTACACCCGATCCGAACCTGTTCCGCCGCGGAGGAAATCGATCCCATCACCCCCGTAGAGGGTGTCGCTCCCCACCCCGCCCTCGAGCCGGTCGTCGCCGTCATCGCCGTATAGGAGGTCGTCGCCTTCGCCGCCGATGACCGTGTCGCTCCCGCCCCCGCCCCGGATCAAGTCGTTGCCCGCGACACCGTCCAGTCGGTTTGCACCGCCATCACCGACGATGGTGTCCCCTTCACTGGATCCACGCACGTTCTCGAACCCACTGATCGTCTGCGTCGTCGTGCCGACGGCGATCGTTCCGGCCGCGAGCGAGACATTCGAAGAGATAATGACGGCTACCGTGTCGATCCCTGCGCCGCCGTCCAGAATGTCTGCGGCGCTGCCACGCCCTTCGATCAAGTCGTCACCATCACCGCCAAAGAGCCGGTCGACGCCGCTTGTACCGATCAGAACATCATCGCCGCCCCCGCCTTCCAAGGTCAGAATTCCGACGCCGTCCGGAATTCCAACCAACACGTTATTGGAAGCGTCGCCGCGGACCACGCCGTTCGAGGCAAAAACATTTTCGATGCCGCTGACTGCGAAGGTCCCGTTGCCGTACCTGGCTGTCCCGGCGGCGAGGTCGATCACCGCGTTGCTATCGCGACCGACGAGTCGGACCGTGTCGATCCCGGTGCCGCCGTCGATGAGACCTCCGCTGGCGGCTCCTACGAACACAGTGAATGAGTCGTCTCCGGCATCGCCGTAGAGAAACAGGTTGCTATCGAAACGGAGACTGTCGGAGCCGTCGCCGCCATGGACGGTCGTGCCGGCGGTGGCGGAGTAGAAAAAGTCGTCACCGGCGCCCAGATCGACGAACCGCACCGCGGGATCGCGAGCATCATAGGAATGCGTGCCCGCTCCAAACAGGATGCGTTCGATGTTGGCGAGCCGATACTGATCCTGACCGGCGAACAGCACCAAGGTCTGGCGTGACGAATCGCCCGTTCGCAACGTCACAAATGGATCGTTGATGGCGGACAGGTCCAGCGTATCGATCCCAGCCCCACCGTCGATCAAACCCGCGTAAGAGACAGCTCCGACCCGGCGGACCTCGGTAACCAGAAATGTGTCATCGCCGTCGCCACCATCCAACCGATCGCCCCCGCCACGACCATCGATGACGTCGTCACCCCCCAGACCGTTGATGACGTCGTCATCGCCTGTACCCGTCAGCCGATCTGAAGCGGTCGTTCCCGTAATCGTTGGCGTGTCGCTCTCCCAGATATCCTGAGGCTAGATGGTCCTTCATTGGAGACCAAGCGTGACTGGCGCTGATTCCGCGTCCGTCTCTGCTAACGTCTGCTACGGGTCGAGGCCGTGTAAAAACGGGTCGGGCAGTGGCGGGGCGTCGTTGGCGTTAGACGCCAAGCGTCAAAGCGCCGCGTCTGCTGCCGTTCCTAATTTGGTCTCAACGCTGTCTTGCGAGAGGAACGACCACGCCGCCAGTGCGAAGGCGGTCGAGATAGTCGCCCCACCATTGCGCCATCAAAACCCGCTCCTGCCAGTGTGCCCCCCGGTGGTAGGCTGCCCGGACGAGGTCCTTGCCCTTGTGGGCCAAGGCGCGCTCGATGGCGTCCGGCGACCATTTGCCGGATTCGTTGAGGAGGGTGCTCGCCGTCGAACGGAAGCCGTGCGCCGTCATCTCGTCGCCAGTGTAGCCAAGTCGGCGAAGGGCGGCGTTGATGGTGTTCTCGGACATCGGATCGAAGCGCGATCGAATCGATGGGAAGACAAAGCGGCCGTCACCCGTCAGGCCGGCAGCTTCGCGTAGCACGGCGATGGCCTGACGAGACAAGGGAACGGCGTGTTCCATGCGGGCCCTCATCTTCTCTGCCGGGATACGCCAGACTGCCGCGTCGAGGTCGATCTCGCCCCATTCAGCGCGTCGCAGTTCGCCGGGGCGAACAAACACTAGCGGCGAAAGCTGGAGCGCCAGCTTCGTCAGCGGCAGCCCTTCATAACCGTCTATGTTGCGAAGGAGCTCCCCGACGCGCTCCGGCTCCAGGATGGCAGCGAGGTTCTTGGGCCTCCGCTTCGAAAGAGCACCGCTCAGGTCGCGAGTCGGATCGCTGGCCGCGATCTGGTTGGCGACAGCGTAGCGGAACACCTGGCCAATGAACTGGAGCGTGCGGTGGGCCTTCTCGTCATTTTTTGCGGCCTCGAACGGCCGGACGGCGTCCAGCACTTCGAAGGGTTGAATCTCGGACACTGGCCGCCCGCCGAGGCTCCGCTCCACAAGCCTGACGAACCACTCGCGTTTGGCGACGGTTGCGTCGGACAGACCATCGCGGCGGTTCTTGGCGATGTAGTCCGCAGCCACGGCGCTGAAAGTATTATCGGCGCTGACCTTGGCCGCGCGCTTGTCCCGACGCTTCTGGTCGGCCGGATCAACACCACTGGCGACCAGAGACCGCGCCCGGTCCCTGAGTTCGCGCGCTTCCTTGAGGCTGATTTCGGGGTAGCCGCCGAACGACAGCTTCTTTTCAATCCCGGCGGCAGCGCGAGACTTCATTCGCCACAGTCGCCCGCCGACCGGGGTCACCTGAAGATAAAGGCCCTTTTCGTCGGAAACCTTATAGGGCCGCTCGCGGGGTCTGAGGGCGCGGATAGCTGGGTCGGTCAGGGCCAACTGGGGGCCTTTTTCTGAGGGCCTCTGCGAAGGCCCCCATAAGAGCCCCCACTTTCAGCGGACTATTGGCGAACGCCGACGAACATTGGCGATCAATCGTTAGCCTAATATGCTATATTTTATTGGTTTTTTCAACCATGGGCGCGCATTGGCGTTCAGGGTGGTGGTGCCGCTTAGGTGACTCGAACACCTGACCCCCGCATTACGAAATCCAGTCAAGCCGACCGGTAAAACCCAGTGCTGGCATGGGTTTGGAGGCCTCGCTGCAGCTTCGAAAGTCGGCCGACCCACCCCCTTCCCAGTCTGGATGGAGGGGGTGTTTCCAACGCTCCTGAGCTGCGGCGCCTTCCGGTGGGCGCGTCCATAAATCCGACCTGCGCTATACCTGCAAACACGATCGAAGGCGGGGCTTCCAGGTGGCGTATCGGCGTGGTGCCGCAGTCGGCCCTCGACCATCTCAGACACCCAACGGGCCCGCCGTTCTGAGCGGTGGTTGAGCGTTTGTCGCCAAGACGAATTCAGGCGTATCAAGATTAGTCTTTACCAACCGGAGGCACGCATGGCCGACGCCGATCAATCCGCACTTCTGGCCATGACCACGGGCATCGTAGCTAATTTCGTGGCCAACAACCGGGTGAGCCCGGATGAACTGCCCGGGTTGGTCACGATGGTGCACGGATCGCTCAGCCGCCTAGGTGGTGATCCAGAGCCGGAGGAAGCGGACGCTCCGGCGCGCCTGACCCCAGCCGCGATCCGCAAACTCATCCAACCTGACGGCATCGTCAGCCTGATCGACGGACGAAAGTTCAAGTCGATGAAGCGACATCTCTCGCTCCAGGGCTACACCCCGAAAAGCTATCGGGCGCATTTTTCCCTGCCGAAGGACTTCCCCATGGTGAGCCCCGAGTATGCGGCTCAACGGTCGGCGTTGGCGAAGTCGATGGGCTTGGGGCAGGGAGGGCGTCAGCCGAAGAAAGCTGAGATCGCGGCGAAACCGGCGCGGAAGGCCAAGACCCCGAAGTCCTTACGACGTGTAAATCAGACTGACCGCTGAAGGAATTCTCGCGGTCTTCTCCATCGTGTTGACGGCGTTGGCGAACTTCCGTTTTTCGGCCTGATGTCAAAGACGCATGTCGACCCAAAGCGGTCGTCGGGAACGTCCGCTCTAAGGCTGTTCGGACAAGGACCGGCTTCGGGTCTGATATCAATGTCATCGTCCGACCCATGGCCGCCATTTCGCGCCCACGGGAATCCGTCTGGCGGTCCCGCAAGAGTTCAGTCATGGCGATGATGCCGTTCAACGGTGTCCTCAGCTCGTGGCTCATATTGGCGAGGAACTGGGACTTTGCCGCATTGGCGGATTCCGCCTCCGCCAGAGTGCGGTTCAGAGCCGCTTCGTTGGAAGCCAGATCTCGAATGAGCCGGTAGACACGGAAGCCGCCTGTAGCCAGCGCGGCCAGCGAGAGGGCGACCATGATCGACAGCGCCGGAATAGCATCTACTAGCAGTGAGGCCCCCGGCCGATCCGGGGTCCAATGAACCGAGCCCAGCAGCTGCCCTGAACTGTCCATGAAGGGAACCGACGCCTCGGTCAGCTTTTCATCTGCTCCCGCCAGCCTTGGGGCGGTCAGCATCAGATCGGTTTCGAGCGAGGCGACGAAGGATCGAACCGAAACCCCTGACACGACGAAAGGGCTTGGCGTGCCCGGCCGGTCATTCTCGGCATCTTCAGAGACGACGCTGGAGACGGTGATGAAATACGGCTCGTCGCCTACCATCACGGCGGCTTCTCGGGTCACGACGGCGTCTAACCCATATTTGACGGGGCCGGCCGGCTGGGCATCGGCGCTGCGGCGGAGGTCGGCGACGATGGGCCTAGCTACTTCAAGCAGCTCCGCTTCGGTCTCGGGGGATGTCTCCTCGCTGTCGCGCGAGGCGTAGATGGCACGCCCCGCCCCATCGAACACGACGGTTACCTCGTGCTGCATATAGTCGGCGTAGTAGTCGCCGTAGTTGAGCTGCATCCATTCCCGGTCGCCGGCCAGGGTCTTGGCGTAAGCCTCGTTCCAGACACTTGCCGACAGAACATCGTCGCGAAGGCGCTTGAGGCGCCGTTCGACCCTGCGGTCGACCAAATCTGACTGGGTGCGGACGGTCTGCTGGTCGATGACGGAAGCGGAATAGGCGACCATTCCGCCGACGCTGATCATGAGCGCCGACACTGCGATCACGGCGAAAACCAGAATGCGCAGCAGCCGCGCGCGCGTTAAGGCCGATTTCTCTGACATGGTCCGCTCCCGGCGAACGGCGTCCCATGAGTCCTCTTAAAGGCAGGTTTAAGTCTGCGACTTTCCGTCGCTGCTCTTCATTGCGACAGCGGGTCCGGTCCCCACCCCAAGGCGATGTCCAGCGCGTCTGCTTTCTGGGCGCAAGCCGAACACCGATGTCGACCCGTTGCGGACATCCTGCAGGTTCGACTTGGTGACACACCTCCCGTGCCCGTCGGCTGTTCTGGCCAAGGTCGCTCCTCGACTCGACTCTCATGGCAGGAGGTGACCACGTCATTCGATCGGGGACGCAAGCCAATGCCATTGGAACGATTAGCCTACGTCAGTCACTCGACTGAGCCGGCGGAGTCGTTGATGTCGGTCTCCGACATCCTCGAACAATCGGTTCGCAACAACCGAGGCAACAACATCACTGGGGCCTTGGCGTTCACGCCGTCACGGTTTGCCCAAGTCCTGGAGGGCTCCCACGGCTCTCTCGACGTTCTGCTGTTGAAGCTCGCGATGGACCCGCGCCATCATGACATGATCGTCGTGGACCGTCTTCCGATCGAGCGCCGATTGTTCAATGACTGGGCAATGATCGCGCCCGTTTTCACGCCGCACGGCAGGGCCAGACTGGCCACGCTAGTCGCCGGAGAAACGCCATCGATGTCAGCGTTGACTGAACTCATCTTCGAGATGGTCGGCGAGCAAGACGCATCGACGAACACGCCGTAGGTGTCCGCTTGCCACCCTTAGCCGATGTCCAGCGCGTCTGCCTTCTGGGGGCAAGCCGAAAACCGGTGTCGGCCCGTTGCGGACATTGTCGAAGATTACGGAAGTTTAGGGGAAATGCACGCAACCTGGCAAAGTGGGCGGTGTTAGGCTCTCGAATGAATGAAGCGAGACCTTGATGTCGGACTCCGTATGCGTCTTCGTCGTTGACGACGAGGCTCTGATCCTCCTAGCCATTGAACACGCACTTCAAGACGGTGGGTTCGACCACAAGTCAGCGATGTCGGCAGAAGAGGCGGTGACGCTATTTAGAGAGCACGGCGAAAACTGCCGTGCGCTGATCACAGATGTGAACCTCGGCGGAGAGCTGAAGGGCTGGGATGTGGCTCGAAACGCCCGCGAGAAGTTCCCTACCTTGCCGGTCGTTTATGTTACCGGGGAGAGCGCCAATGAGTGGGCGGCTAACGGCGTTCCAAACAGCATTCTCGTGAGTAAACCATTCGTCGCTGCACAAATCATCAACGCGGTTGCAACGCTGCTGAACACGGAAGCATCTATAACGTAGCCGCCAGAGACATGGTGAAGTTTGGCGAAGCCCGACCGGCGCCGACCTAAGAACGCTGACTATGAATATAACGGCTAACGTCTCGATTTGGCGCTCGCTAGGCCCGCAACATCTCGAAGATAGTGCCCTGCTGCAGAAAAGTGGACAGCCGAAGCGGTTCAGTCCGCGCTCGCTGCGATGGGCAGGCTCATGACTAAAGACGCACCCCCGGTTGGGGGTAAATCCACTCTAACTGTTCCGCCGGCCCGGCCGATCGCTCCGGCGACCTGGGCCAAGCCAAGGCCGGTGCCCTCCCCGGGAGGTTTGGTGGTGACGAAGGGTTCAAACAGCCGCTCGCGGATGGCCAGAGGAATGCCAGCGCCATTGTCCGTGACAGCGATCTCCACAACGTCACCCAGGCGCTGTGCTGCAACTTCCAGCCGACCACTGCCCCCCATGGCGTCCCGGGCATTGAGCGCGAGGTTGAGCAAGGCCATCTCCATCTGGTCGCGGTTGGCCAAGATCGAAACGGGTGAGTTCGGCGGCGTGAGCACCAAGACGATCCCACTGCCCACGGACTGCCGTAGCAGTTCGCTAACGCCAGTCATAAGGCTGAACACATCAACGGCCGCCAGCTTGCCCCCGCCGTCGCGTGCGAAACTCAGTAGCTGGTTCGACAACTTGGCTCCGCGAGTCGCGGCTTCTAGAGCCATGCCAGCCCTGCGAGCCACGTCAGGTCCGACGTCGGCTTTTCTGATACGCTCCAGATTGGCGATAATCACTGTCAAGAGGTTGTTGAAGTCGTGAGCCACGGTGCTGGCGAACCCGCCGATAGCCTCGCCTTTCTGCAGGCGCAGCATCTGCTCATCCGTCCGTCGCCGGGCGGCCATGTCCCTGATGGCGTAGGCGATGATCCCGGCACCGGCCAGCAGCGCCAGCAATGCGCCGCCAACCAAGGTGCCTAAAAGCCAAAGGCGCGGGGAGTCGATGAGGGCATGATTGACAGCTACATGGGCGGACCACCCATTGGCAGGGGAGGCGACATAGGCGCTGTAGTTCTCCAGACCCTCGTAGGTGCGTCCGCGGTAGAGGCCTCGCCCGCCCTGCGCTAGCGCATTGCGCACATAGATGGTCGCGGGGGTTCCGACGCGGCCCCTGAAATCAAGTGATCTACCCACGAAATCGCCGTTGGCGTCGACGAGGGCCGCGACCGACCCGGGCTCATGGGATTTCAAAAGCGCGTCCTGGAAAATCTCTGGCTTGACCAAGCCGACCACGGAGTGCCCCGGCAGACGCTGGATGGAGTGACGCAGGACAACGCATGGGCATCCGTCGCCTGCGCGCCTGACGGCCGGCCTTGGGTCGGCGCTGATCAACCACGGCAGGGATGCGCGAGCGGCGGATCGACGAGTATCCATCATGACACGGCCGGTCGCGTTCTCAATCACCAGCAGCGTAGTCAAGCCGGAACTGAGGCCCAGAATATCCTGCGCTCGCTGCTCGGCTGTGTCCCAGTCGCGATCCGCCAGCGACGTAGCGGTCGAATAAGTTCCGAGGATGCCCTCGTAAACCGCGAGTCGATTGTCGGCCCCGCCAACGAGGTCGGCGGCCGTGGCCAGTGCCTCGTCTTCGACGTGCGATTGCTCGCCCAGCAACCCCACGGCCAGTGTCCAGGTCAGCATAATGAGCGCAGGCAGGAAAAGGACCCCGCTAATCAGGAACAAAAGCCTCTGCTTGGAGTCTCGCCTACCTTGCAGCATCCGATGATCGTTCCCCGCGCTGCCGTGTCGCCATTGAACACGACACGGCTCAAAATCTTGCCGTGGAAATCCAACGGTGCGCGGATCGGTTACCGTATGCTGAGATGAAATCGCGCAGGCTCTATATTCACAGTGTGCTTTCAGGCGTCAACTAGAAATCGTAATCACAGTGGTGCTACAATAATCCGCATCGTCCAGACGCGACCCCCGCTTATGTGAACAATCTATATACAGTGTAGACATTGGGCGGTGTTCTCGTGGAGTTCCTTAGACGCGTTGGAGAACTACGCGGATCACTAAAAACCACGCCAGGGTCCACACTCCGATGTTGAAGACGAAAGTCACCCAAGAAAATCGAACAGCCGCAAACCAAAAGAGCAAAATGTCGGCAGTGGCGACGACCGATATCCCGAGGTGTGGATTGGCGTTCAACGCGGGACCCTACCGAACTCGAACTAACTCATTGAAAGAGCGCAATTTATGGGGGCGATGCGGAGTCCCGAGAACGCCGATCAACTTGCGCGCAAACGTGACTTTCTTGTTCTGGTTCAGTCACTTAAGGCTCGTTCGATGGGCTCCAACTGCTACGCCGATCCACAGCCCAAGGCCATGCCAGTTATGCTGACGACGGAGGAGGAGCGCGACGTCTGGATGCGCGCGCCTTGGGACGAAGCGAAGGCGCTGCAGCGCCCGTTGCCCCGTTGCGGACATTGGAGCGGGATCGAACCTAGCTCACCCCTTGACTGCAGGCTGCAGGCTGCAGCCTGCTTGGCGAGAAGGGGCGTTCGTTCCGGTCGAACACGGAGTAGCGGGGCATCGTCGTTAACAAAGCCAACTCCCGAGGCCGGAATGCATAACGCCCCCACGCCCCAGCTTTCACCAGACGATGCCGAACTCGATGCCTTATGGCTTGAAGTGTTGGGCCAGCCCCTGCCGATGCTGGGAGCGCCGGACATCGCGAGGAAGATCCTTGAGGATCATCTCGCTGAGCGGGGCCAATAGCTGCCATCTGGAACATGCTGGCTCCGACCCGGTTGGTCAAAGATGAATGATGTCGTCGCCAACGTGATCGGGTCCGCTGCTGCCTTGTGCTCGATCACAAGCTTTGCTCCGCAGATGTTCAAGATCTGGCAAGAGCGGGATGCCTCCTCGGTCTCTCTGAAGACTTATGCGCTGACCGTGACCTGTTTCGTTCTGTGGGTGGTCTATGGGGTGATGACCGAGGCCTGGCCCGTGACCATCGCCAACTCCTGCGCCCTAGTGATGGCGTCGGGCGTGCTGTTCATGAAGTGGCGCTTCAGGGACTAGAAACGAAAACGCTGCGAGCTGATACGCTGGGGCCGGTGTTTGGGCTCGCTCGCTCGCCGGGCCGCACCAACGATGTCCGCTTCCCACACCAAGGCGATGTCCAGCGCGTCTGCTTTCTGGGCGCAAGCCGAAAACCGGTGTCGACCTAGCGGACATTACGATGAAGCGATCTTCCAGCCTCAAAGGGTAGGCAGCGACTTGGCGCAGTTAAGTTGACGTCCCTGTTCCGACGTCACTGAGCGGCAGCCTGATTATGCAGTTGACGCCCTGCGGCGCATAGGTCGAGACAGCCTTGCCGCCTTGGGGGTCGAGACTGCGAGCGATCAGTTGGCTCCCGAAGCCCCGGCGTGTCGGTGGAATAACCGCAGGCCCGCCGCGCTCCTCCCAGATCAGTTCAAGCAGAGGCCCTGTGCCCGCCAACAAGCGCCAATCCACGCGAAGCCGCCCGGCAGACGTCGAAAGCGCGCCATATTTAGCGGCGTTTGTCGCCAGTTCGTGGAGGACAAGTGCCAAGGCGACAGCAAGATGCCCGTCGATGCTGAGGTCTGGTCCGGTCAGCGTGATCTTGCCCTCTTTGTCCCGATATGGGGCCAGTTCTGTTTCGAGGAGAAGGCCAACACTGGCCTCGGTCCACGAGCCGCGAATAAGAGAATCATTAGTGCGCGAGATGGCGGCGAAACGACCTAGCAACGCCTCCTTGAATTCGACAACGGACAGGGCCGTTCTGGCTGTGAGCGTCACGATCGAATTGACGACCGCCATTGTGTTGCGCAGGCGATGCGCGACCTCGTTCGCCACGACTCGGTCGTGCTCTTCGACAATTTTCCGATCACTGACATCTCTCACAACGGCGGTGACGATGTGTTCCCCTCCGATCATTTGCCGAGAGAGCGTCGCCTCTATCGCCAGTTCCTGGCCGTCCTTTCGCCGCCCCAAAACTTCGCGGCCAGCACCCATGGTTCGGCGCAACGGGGCGTCTGACGCACAAAAGCGGCTGACCTCTTCCAGATGCTTGCCATGAAAACGCGTTGGGATGAGAGTTTCGATTGAACGTCCAAGCACCTCGTTCATCGGGTAGCCAAATATTTTTTCGGCTGCCCGGTTGAACAAAATAACGCGACCATCTTGGTCTGTGCTGACGACGCCATCGCCAATCAAGGTCAGGATAGCCTCGAAATCTGCGCCGAATGGAAACTCTGCCACAGGTCCCTTTTGGCCCGGCTTTACACTATCGTTGCGTTTCATTTATTTTCGCCCGCCCCGAAACCATTGAAGCGAAACGGAACCGGCGTCCAGCAGATACCGAAACCGAGGCGGCTCTCGCCCTCAGCTCCGACATCTAAACGACGTTGGAACTCGCCTCCGTTAGGGAAGTCGAGGAGCCGTTCGCCAGTGTGAAATCGTAGCCATGATCATCGACGCTGATTGGGCTCCCAGCCAGGTTAAAAGCGTTTCAGCCGGGCTCGGGGACTGGCAGGGCCCCATCTGCCGGAAGCGCGTTAATGCAACAAGGCGCAGACTTGGAACACGGACCGTCTCAGAGCGCCGGCTCCAGTCCAAGAGACTCATCGAAGACTTCGAGCCTATCTGGTCTGGCCAGAGCGGTCGAACCTCTGAGCCGTGCCAGTAGATAGGCGACGGCGACAGCCATCTCGTTCGGCTCATAAGGCTTGGGCATCGAGGCGATCGCTACCGTATTCGCGGATCGCGCCCGGCTGATCTGGCCGCTGATGAAGACGACCGGAATGCTCAGCGCCTCCAACTGGACAGCCAGTTCAATACCGTCGTCGCCGTCGGCGAGCTGAATGTTGACCAGCGCCAGGTCCGGCTTACCGGCCCTGGCGACCTCAAGGGCTTCGGCTTGACGAATCGTCAGATCGAGGACCTGGAAGCCGGTCTCAATCAGGACTTCCCTAAGGTTCATCGCCACCACGACCTCGTCTTCAACGATCATCACAGTCTGACCGGTTGTCTTGGGGGACTGTATGCAGGTCATGTTCGGTCTTCCTAGCCGTAGCGTCTCACGGTGCCGGGTTCGGACCGCGCCTTAGAGAAAAGCTGCATAGCGGCAGCCATCTGGTCGTAGATCGTGTCCGCATCTACCGTGTCAGACAGGGGGAGCGAGCACAGGACGCCTGGGGCGATCCGGAGGCTGCCGGATGAATGTCAGGGCCGGAGCCGCGATAGGCGGATAGATCAGCCGGTCAGGTGAACAACGGTTTCGAGGCAACTCTGGTTGCCGGGCATGTGTCAGATCGCTGATCTTTCCGGTCGCGGCTGCGCCATGCGCATAGCCGCGTTGGCGATTTGCTTCCGGCAAAGTTGAACGTCCGCTCCCCACCCCGAACGGACCTGCACGACGTCCGCTTACGGCGCATCCGTCGAATGTCCGCAATCGGGCGTCAGGTTAATGGCCGAACCCGACCCAACTCGGCTCTTCACGACGTCCACTCTGGAGCAGCAGGCAAGACTGAAACGGCGTGTTGAGGTCCCTGGTCTTCATTGGAAACCTCCAGCCTTTCTGGTCGCGGCAAAGAAGTCAGTCTCTTCAGACGTGCCAGCAGATTGATCACGGCGACCACCATCTCGCCGGCATCAGACCGTTTCAGTATGGAGCCGATCGACACGGCTTCCTGAGTGGCGGGGCCTAAGCCGTCTCGATAGACGGGTTGAGTGACATCATCCGGCGGAGACGGTTTTCGACATCTTCCATGCGGTAGGGCTTGGCAAAAATCTGCGACCCCACCAGATCGGGCGGCAGGATGGTGGTTTCGTCATATCCGGTGCTGAACGCGAACGGAATGCCGCGCCCCTTAAGGATGCCGGCGACCTCCCACGACATCTCGCCGTCCAGATTGACGTCCAGCAGCGCGGCGTCGAACGTCTCGGTCTGAGCAAGCGTGATCGCCTCGCCCAGACGGGTGGCTGGACCGACGACCGTCCAAGACAGATCCTCGCACATCGCCTCAAGGGACAAGATAACCATAAAGGAGTCCTCGACGATCAGAAGTCTGGGCTTGTCCGGAATCTCATAGGCCGGAACCGGAGCCTCCAGAGTTTGGACCCGCGACAAGGTTCTGTCTCCGAGTTCTACAAGGGCCGATTTGGGCAGAATGATTTCGCAAACGACGCCTGTCGGTGCGTAGTCGATCGTCGCCCTGCCGCCGGTTTCCATGGCGAGGGCGCGCTCTATCAGGCTGGAGCCAAACCCGCGTCGCGTGGGCGGGGCCACATGGGGTCCGCCGCTCTCGCGCCAGGTCATGAGCAGGGATCCGTCATCGGGAACCCGCCATGAAACGGAGACCTGCCCCTCGGCCCGAGAAAGGGATCCGAACTTCGCCGCATTGGTGGCCAGTTCGTGCAGCGCGAGCGACAGTGAGAGCGCCGATTTCGGGGTCAGGACCGC
>NZ_JAFCVJ010000043.1:0-14659 GCF_049896985.1 Brevundimonas sp. SL161
GGCGGATCCCAGAACAGCTACGTCGCCACCCTGGTCGAGCGTCACTCGCGCTACGTGATGCTGGTCAAGGTCGCCAACAAGGACACCGAAAGCGTCGTCACCGCCCTGATCAAGCAGTCGAGGAAATTGCCCGGCGAACCCTATCAGTCCCTGACCTGGGATCGAGGCAAGGAGCTCGCCGACCACAAGCGGCTGGCTCTGGCCGCCAACGTCGAGGTCTACTTCTGCGATCCCCGGTCACCGTGGCAGCGCGGCTCGAACGAGAACACCAACCGGCTGCTGCGCCAGTATCTGCCGCACGGAACCGACCTGTCCCTGCACAGCCAGCCCCAGCTCAACGCCATCGCCCGGCAGCTCAATGAACGGCCCAGAAAGACCTTGCTCTATCGGACGCCAGCGGAGACCTTCGCCGCGTGTGTTGCAGCGATCAGTTGAGCCCGCCAGGCGCCAGGCCGGCGAGCCAGATCGCAATAAGAGAATATCCAGGGCTGTCATAGGCGCGGGCGCCGGGAGTCGACCCTGGCAAACTCACGCAGTTCGGCACGGAATGGATAAAGGCCCGGTCGAAACCGGGCCTCTTCAAATCGACTGGAGCGGGCGAAGAGATTCGAACTCTCGACCCCAACCTTGGCAAACTCACGCCGCCCGGGGCGCAGACAGCAAAAAGGCCCGGTCTCGCGACCGGGCCTCTTGGTTCGACTGGAGCGGGCGAAGAGATTCGAACTCTCGACCCCAACCTTGGCAACCTCACGCCGCCCGGGGCGCAGACAGCAAAAAGGCCCGGTCTCGCGACCGGGCCTCTTGGTTCGACTGGAGCGGGCGAAGAGATTCGAACTCTCGACCCCAACCTTGGCAAGGTTGTGCTCTACCACTGAGCTACGCCCGCACTTCAGTCGGAGGCGGGCTTGTAGCGGAGACGTACGACGGATCGCAAGTCCCCTGTAGAAACTTTCCTTGCGCTCAAGCAGCGAGCCGCCGCGCGGTGAGCGATAGCGCCCTGCTTCGCCTCAGCGCGGCGCCATCCTGATGGCCCCGTCGAGGCGGATGCATTCGCCGTTGATGTAGACGTTGCGGGCCAGCTCCAGCACGAGGCTGGCGTAGTCCGCCGGCCGCCCCAGGCGGCTGGGGAAGGGGATCTGGGCGGCCAGGGCGTCCTGGATCTTCTGGTCCATGCCGGCCATCATCGGGGTCCACATGATGCCGGGCAAGATGGTGTTGCAGCGGATGCCTTCCTGGGCGAGGTCGCGGGCGACCGGCAGGGTCATGGCGTAGACGCCGCCCTTGGACGCCGCATAGGCCGCCTGACCGACCTGACCGTCCTGGGCCGCCACGGAAGCCGTGTTGACGATCAGGCCGCGCTCGCCGTCCTCCACGGGCTCCAGGGTCATCATCCCTGCGGCCGATTGGCTCAGGACACGGAAGGTGCCGAACAGGTTGACGCGGACGGTGCGCTCGAACTGGGCCATGTCGTGGGGCTTGATCTCGCCGGTGTCCCTCTTGCGCGAGACGGTCTTCATGCCGGTGGCGATGCCGGCGCAGTTGACCGTCAGCCGCTCCTGGCCGTGGGCGGCGCGGGCCTTGTCGAAGGCGGAAGCGACCGAGGCGTCGTCGGTGACGTCGACGGAGCAGAAGATGCCGCCGATTTCTTTGGCGATCGCCTCGCCCTTTTCAGCGTTGAGGTCGAACAGGGCGACCCTGGCGCCCGTGGCCGCGATGGCGCGCGCGGTCCCCTCGCCCAGGCCCGAAGCCCCGCCTGTCACCACTGCTGCGATCGACCCGTCGAGTTTCATGGAATTCGTCCCTATGTTCTGATTTGAACTTCTGATTGCCGCGGGGATTTAGCCGCCATGACCGCCAAAGCCAAACCCGCGTCGGGGCCGATCACCCCGGAAGACGCCATTGATCCGGCCAGGGCGCTCGTGCCTTCGGTCCAGAAGGTCAACGAGGTGCGGGTGCGCACCGGCTTCTGGCCCAAGCTGGGCCGGGTCGCCTCGCGTATTCCGTTCGCCGACCAAGTCGTCGCCGTCTACTATGCCGCGCGCGACCCGGAGACGCCGATGGCGGCCAAGGGGATCATGCTGGGGGCGCTGGCCTATTTCGTCATGCCGCTGGACGCCATCCCGGACGTGCTCGCCGGCATCGGCTTCACCGACGACGCGGCGGTGATCACGGCGGTCATCGCCACCCTAGGCGCCAATGTCCGCAAGAAGCACCGCGAGGCGGCCGAGAAGGCTCTCGACCGCCTGCGCGACATCTAGCTCTCGACGGTCACCACGACCTTGCCCATGACCGTGCGGTCGGACAGGGCCTGGATGGCCTCGTGGGCGCGTTCCAGCGGGAAGGTGCGGCTGACGCGCGGCTTGATCTTGCCCTCGGCCCAGAACTTCATCAGGTCGGCGACATTGGCCCTGTGCCCCTCGGGATCGCGCGCGGCGGCGGCTCCCCAGAAGACGCCGACCACCGACACCGACTTCAGCAGCGTCAGGTTCAGCGGGAAGGACGGGATGCCGGCCGGGAAGCCGACCACCAGATAGCGCCCGTTCCAGTCCATCGAGCGCAGGGCCGGTTCGGCATAGTCGCCGCCGACGCCGTCATAGACCACGTCCGGGCCGTCGCGGCCCGAGGCCAGCTTGAACTCGCCCGAGAGCTCCTTCTGGGCCGCCTTGTCCATCGGCCCCGACGGATAGATCAGGCCGTTGTCGGCCCCAAGCTCGAGCGCGAACTGGACCTTGTCATTGGTCGAGGCGGCGGCCGTGACCTGGGCGCCCATCGCCTTGCCCAGTTCGACGGCGGCGGCGCCGACCCCGCCCGCGGCGCCCAGCACCAGCAGGCGTTCGCCGGCCTTCAGCTGGGCCCGGTCTTTCAGGGCGTAGTAGGAGGTGCCGTAGGTCATGATCAGGGCGGCGGCCTCCTCGAACGACATGGCGTCCGGCATCTTGATCAGCGCCTCGGCCCGCACCGCCAGCCGCTCGACCATGCCGCCCCAGCCGGGCATGGCGATGACGCGGTCGCCCTTGAAGACACCCTTGACCCCCTCGCCCACAGCCTCGACCACGCCGGAGACCTCGCCGCCCGGCGAGAAGGGGCGCTGGGGTTTGAACTGGTATCTGTCCTCGATGATCAGGGTGTCGGGGAAGTTCACCCCCACGGCCTTGACCTCGATGATGACCTCGCCCGCCTTGGGGGTGGGATCCAGCACCTCCTCGACGACGAGGCTGTCGGGGCCGCCGACGGTCTTGGACAGGACTGCGCGCATGAAATGCCTTTCAGGGGTGATGGGAAGAGAGCGGCTCAGGCCACGGAAACAGGTTTGTCCTGGCGGATCCAGCCAGTGACCGACAGGCGGTTGCCGCCGGCGAACGGGGCTACATAGGTCACGGCGTGTTCATAGGGGACGGTGAACAGGTTCAGGGCGTTGAACCTGGGCGTATAGGCCTCGGACACATGGCCGTCGTCGTCGATAAAGGCCAGCAGCCCGCCCCAGTCCGCCCGCCAGTCCGGCGTCAGGCTGAGCACATAGGCATAGAGCCGCTGGCGTCTCTCGTGGGCGTCGTTGTGCTGGTTCAGATAGTGGCCCGGCTGGAATCGCGTGGCCTGGCTGTCGACATAGAGGGGCCGATCATCGCCCGTCGTCTCGCGCACGAAGCCCAGAAACGCGTCGCTGTTCAGCATCTCGTGCAAGGCGCGATAGACCGGCCGCACCAGTCTGCCGTTCTCGATGTCGGTCGAGATGCGCACCGTGTCGAACATGAAGTGCAGGCCGCTGGAGGTCTCCGTGTGCGCCACGGCCATGAACTGGCGATACTGCTCGGGCGTCAGGGCCTCCAGGGTCTCGACCGGAATGTCGGCGTTCTTGCCGCCGCTGATCGTCGAACAGACCCACAGAGTTTCGGCGACGAGGGTCTCGTACAGGGTCGCGGCGCTGTCCGGCGTCAGGAAGCCGGGGATATAAACGCGGCTGAACGATTTGAACGCCGGGCGGATGTCGCGCCCCTTCAGCCCCGGATCGATCTTCGCCACGTCTCGTCGCCCTGTGGTCAGCCTGTCGTGCGGCGACGGTTGTCACAGAATGGCCCCCGTGTCATCGCCCCCCGACGCTAGCCAGTCGAACCGCTCCATGGAAGGGCGGACGAGCGGCCCAAGGAGAAACGCCATGACCCGACCCGCCCTCATCCTGCACGGCGGCGCCGGCGCGCGTCGCAGCCGCGACTACACCGCCGAGATCGCCCATATGCGCGAAGTGGTCGAGGCCATGCGGGTGCGGCTGGAGGCCGGCGCCCAAGCCCTCGATGTGGCGGTGGAGACCCTGGTCCTGCTGGAGGATTCCGGCCTCTATGTCGCGGGTCGCGGGGCCTCGCCCAATCTGGCCGGCGAATACGAACTGGACGCCAGCCTGATGGACGGGCCGAGCCGCCGCGCGGGCGCCGTCGCCGCCTTCCAGGGCTATCGCAATCCGATCCGGGCGGCCCGCGCCGTGATGGAGCACAGCCCGCACGTCCTGCTGGCCGGGTCGGGGGCGGCCCGGTTCGCGGGTGAACACGGCCTGGCGCCGATCGACGATCCCGATGCCTGGTTCACCCGCGCCGGCCAGGGTGAGGACAACCATCCGCCGGGCCAGGGACCGGCGCTGAGCCACGGGACGGTCGGCTGCTGCGTGCTGGACACCCAGGGTCGTCTGGCGGCCGCCACCTCGACCGGCGGCGTGTTCGGCAAGCTGCCGGGGCGGGTGGGCGACACGCCGATTCCGGCGGCGGGCGTCTGGGCCACGGACCGGGTCGCGGTCTCCTGCACGGGCCAGGGCGAGTATTTCATCCGCACCGCCGCCGCCGCACAGATGGACTGGCGGGTCGAGGCGGGCGCCTCGATCACCGAGGCCGGTGAAGCGGTCATCGCCGGCATCGGCGCGATGGGCGGCGACGGCGGCCTGATCGCGCTCGACGCGCTGGGCCACCGCGCCGATCCCTTCAACTCCCAGGGGATGAAGCGCGCCTGGCTGACCCCGGACGGCGAGGTCGGGGTCGAGGTTTTCGGGAAGTAGCGCGGGCGTTCTCCCTCCCCCTAGGGTGAGGTCTTCGCGCAGCGACGGGGTGGGAGCGGCCGGTGATGCGGATGCCGGCCCGGGATGTTTCGCCTTGCCGCCCCCACCCGGTCTTCGCTTCGCTCCGACCACCCTCCCCCGAGGGGGAGGGAAAACGCGCGCCTTACATTACAGCGCCGTAACTTACGCCGGTCTTCCAGCCTGATACGGTTGCTCCGCAACTCCGGAGTCCGTTCATGAAATCCCGCCTGAAGTCGGCCGTCGCCGCCCTCGCCCTCGTCACCGCTCTCGGGACCTTCTCGCCGGTCCTGGCCCAGGACGCTGCGGGGGCGCCGCCCGCCGCCATCGAGGTGCCGCCGCTGGGCTTCGTGAAACGCACCCTGCCGAACGGCATGGACGTCTACACCGCGCGCGACACGACGACGTCGAACGTCACGGTCCAGGTCTGGTACCGGGTCGGCTCCAAGGACGACCCGCAGGACCGCTCCGGTTTCGCCCACCTGTTCGAACACCTGATGTTCAAGGCGACCAAGGACTTTCCGGACGAGACCTTCGACCGCCTGACCGAGGACGTGGGGGGCAACAACAACGCCTTCACCAGTGACGATGTCACCGCCTATCACGAGACCATCCCGGCCAATCACCTGGAGCGGCTGATCTTCGCCGAGGCCAGCCGTCTGGGCTCTCTGGTCGTCGACGAGAGCGTGTTCGAGAGCGAGCGCGACGTGGTCAAGGAGGAGTACCGCCAGGGCGTGCTGGCCAACCCCTACGGCCGGATGCGTCTGTTCCTGCCCATGCTGATCTTCCAGCACAGCCCTTATCGCCGCTCGACCATCGGCTCGATCGAGAACCTCGACGCCGCGACCATCGAGGACGTGCGCCGTTTCCACGCCACCTATTATCGCCCGGACAACGCCGTCCTGATCGTGGCCGGCAATTTCGACCAGGCCGAACTGGACGGCTGGATCGACCGCTATATGGCGCCGATCGCCAACCCGGACCGCCCGCTGGAGGTCACAGACGCCTCCGAGCCGGAGCCGACCGGCCCGCGCGAGATGACCGTCCACGCTCCGAACGTGCCGCTGCCCGCTGTGATGCGCGCCTGGCCGACCGTGCCTTACGGCCACCCGGATCGCGCCGCCCTGACCGTGCTCGACGGCATCCTGTCCACGGGCGAGAGCTCGCGGATGTATCGTTCGCTGGTCTATGAGCAGCAGATTGCCGCCCAGGCCGGGTCCTCGCCCGACTTCTCGCAGCAGGCCGGATATCTGATGGCCCAGGTCATCATGTCTGACGGCCATACGGTCGACGAGGGCCTGACCGCCATTGATGCCGAGATCACGAAATTCCGCGACCAGCCGGTCACCGACGCCGAGCTGAACGAGGCCAAGAACGAGCTGGTCGCCGACGCCCTGCGTGGTCGCGAGACCATCGACGATCGCGCCAGCGCCCTCGGCTGGGCCCTGATCAACACCAATGACGCCGCGACCGCCGACCGCGAGATCGCCGAGATCCAGGCCGTCACTGCCGCCGAGGTCCAGCGCGTCGCCCGCCGCTATCTGACCGACCAGCGGGCTGTGACCCTGCGCTACCTCAACGCCGACGAGGCCAATCCGGTGACGGCGCAGCAGACCGGGATTACCGCCCCGGTGACCCTGGCCGACCTCGCCCCCGTAGGTCAGGTCTTCACCCTGCTGCCGGAAGCCGAGCGCGCGGCCCTTCCGGCGACGACCGATCCGGTCGCCCCGACCACCCCGCCCGTCGCTGACTTCCGCCTCGACAACGGTCTGCGCGTCCTGGTCGTGGAGAAGGATGGCCTGCCGCTGGTCTCCGCCCGACTGAACTTCGACGCCGGTTCCGGCGACGAGGCGGGCGGCAAGGCCGGTGTCGCCGCCCTGACCGCCGCCCTCCTGACCCAGGGGACCGCGACCCGCAGCGCGCCCGAGATCGCCACGGAGATCGAACAGCTGGGCGCCTCGATCGGCGCCGGCTCGGGGCCTGACTTCACCAACATCTACGCCAACGCCCCGGCCAACGTCTTCCCGCAAACGGTCGCCCTGATGGCCGATCTGGTGCGCAACCCGGCCTTCGCCCAGGAGGAGCTGGACCGTCAACGCGACCAGACCCTCGACGGCCTGCGCGTCGCCCTCGCCACGCCCGGCCCGGTCGCCTCCCAGGCCGCCGCCCGTGTGATCTACGGCGACGCGGCCTACGGCGCCCCCGGCTCCGGCACCCTGACCAGCATCCCCGCCATCACCCGAGAGGACGTGGCCGCCTTCCACCAGCACCGCTATCGCCCCTCGGAGGCGACCCTGGTCTTCTCGGGTGCGATCTCGGAGACCGACGCCCGCGCCCTGGCGCAGTCGGCCTTCGGCGACTGGCGAAACACGAACAGCACCGCCGAGGCGCGCGTCGCCCCGCTCGGCCAACCCCTGCCGCCCCGCGTCGTCGTCATCGACCAGCCCGGGGCCGGCCAGGCGGCGGTGACGGTTGCCCTGCGCGGCGTCTCCCGCACCGACGCCGACTACTTCCCCCTGACGCTGGGCAACACCCTGCTGGGCGGCAGCTTTACCTCGCGCCTGAACCAGGAAATCCGCATCAAGCGCGGCCTCAGCTACGGCACGCGCTCGTCGCTGGGCGTGCGTCGCGAGGAGGGCCTGTTCACCGCCAGCGCCCAGACGCGCAACGATGCGGCTGTGGAGGTGTCCGATCTGATCCTCGCCGAGATCACCCGCCTGTCGACCACCCGGCCGACGGCGTCGGAATTGACCACGCGTCAGGCCATCCTGACCGGCGCCTTCGGCGACTCGCTGGAAACCGTGGATGGCCTGGGCGGCCTCGTCGCCAACCTGGCGCTCTACGACCTGCCGATGAGCGATCTGGCGGCCTATGTCGGCAAGGTGGAGGCCATCGACGGCGCGGCGGTCCAGGAGGCGTTCGCCGCGCACCTGCCGGTCGACCGGGCCAGCCTGGTCATCGTCGGCGACGCGGCCCGGTTCATCGACGCCCTGCGCGCGAAACACCCGAACGTCGAGGTCATCCCGATCTCGGCCCTGAACCTCGACAACGCGGCGCTGCGGTAGGGCTTCAAAGTCTCCTCCCTGTTCGCTTCTTGGCGAATGGGGAGGTGGCGGCGAGCCTTTGCGAGCTGACGGAGGGGCTCTGGAGGCCGCAAGAACCCCTCCGCCTCCTCCGCTCCGCTACGGATCCACCTCCCCATCGCTACGCGACAGGGAGGAGACGCGGCTGTCAGTTCTCGCCCGCTTCGTCGTTCGGCTTGTCGTCAGCGGCATCGGCTTTCTCGGCCACCACGACGTCGGAGGCCTGGTCCAGGGCGTACTGGGCGATCAGGCCATAGGTGACCATCTGTTCCGGGTCGTTCGCGGCCCAGGCGCCGTTCGTGACCAGGCCCTGGGCGAGAACCGGGGCGGTGCGCAGCGCTTCCTGCACCTCGGGGTCGTTCATCGCATCGGCGACCAGCGCCTCGACGTCGATATTGGCCAGGGCTTCCTGGGCGATCTGGCCGGCGTGGCGGCTGACCTCGGCGGTGAAGGCCGCGATCTCCGGCTGGTATTCGGTCCAGATGGCCGCAATCCGCGCCTCGCGCTGGGCCTCGGTCAGGCTTTTGTCCTCGGAGATCGCTTCGGCGCGTTCGCCGAACGCCTCCATCCGCGCTTCGAAGGCCCCGGCTTCAGCTTCGATGGCGGCCTCCGATGCGGTCTGGGGCTCGTCCGCGAGCGCAGCGGACAGCGGCAGAACGGCGAGGGCGGCGGCGAGCGAGAGGGCGCGGATCATGGCGGGCAGCTCCTTGAGTTCGCACGCAAGGTCGGTCCGCCAGCCCGTCAGCTCAAGTGAAATCGCGGTAAGGCGGGCTCAGGGCGCCGGGGCCGCGGTCGCCGCCTGTTCGATCTGGGTCCGGACCAGACGCGGGACCGAACGCAGTTGCGGCAGGGCCTGGGTCAGGCCGGCGAGCATGCCCGGGCGCTCGGTCTCGGGCGCCGCAGCCATCTGTTGATTCATGAAGACCTCGAACGCTGTGGCGAAGGCGTCGGCGTCGGCGTCGGGCTGATAGCGCGCTTCGATGGCGTCCAGAGACGCGGCCCGTCGGGCGGCGTCCGCCTCGGCGGCGGCCGTCTGCATCTCCGCCTGCATGGCCTCCACCTTCGCTCCGAAGGCCTCGGCGGTCGCCTCGAACGCCGCCTCACCCGGCGAGGGAGCCTCGGCCGGCGTCGCGGGAGCCGTCTGAGCGCTGACGGCGGGGGCCATGGTGGACAGGGCGGCGGCGATGACGAGGGCGCGGATCATGTGAGGGCTCACGAGTTCGGGATTTGAATTCGCCCGACAAACGACGCCGAACGGGTCGCAGGGGGCGGTCTCAGTGCGAAGGCGCGGCCTCCGGGGGCGGCGGCAGCAGGGCGGCGGCTTCGGCGCGATCGCGCATGGCCTGGGGCAGGGTCGCCAGCTGTCCGGCGGTATTCTCGACATTGGTGCGCAGGGTCTGCTGCTCGGCCTCCGGCAGGGTCGCGAACTTCTGCGCGGCGAGGTTGAAGAAGTCCTGGATGAAGGCGTCGATCTCAGCCTGGAATCCCGTCTGGATGGCATCGAGCTCGGCCTTGGCCGCATCGGGATTGAGCGCCGTCAGGCGAGCGGTGTCCTTCATCTGCGCATCGACGGCGAGCACCCGATGGCCCAGAGCCGCGGACCGCTCGTTGAAGGCGGCTTCTTCCGGGGAGACAGGGGCTGCGACTTCCTCCGGCCCGGCGTTCGGCGCCGTTTCGGCCTCGGTCGCCGGAGCGACTTCGGCTGGGGGAGAGGCAGGCGCTTCGGTCTGGGGCGAAGACGAAAGGACGCCGATCAGCAGGAACAGGGGGAGGGACAAGAAGGACATTCAGACTCTCTCGGGTTCAACCGTCGTCCCGTCTCGCGAAATCGTCGCCGGCTCAAGTCGAAATTGCGTGAAGCCGTCCTACTTCGGGCTCGGCCGGGTCCGTGCGCCCTGGGCCTGGGCGTTTTCCTGGTAGCGGGCGACGATGGCCGAGATGGCGCGTCGGGCCTGATCCTGGTCGCCGTCGGCCTGAACGATCGCCTGGACGATCTCCTGGTTCATCAGGGCGCGGGTCTCGCGGTCGGTAACCGCCGGGGCGAGGGCTGGAATGTCCACCCACGCCGATGCCGCCGGAATCACGGCCGGAATGGCGTTCTGCGCCAGCGAAGGCGTGGCGGCGACGAGGACGGCGGCGACCGCCAGGAACACGAACTTGCGCATGGGACCCTCCCTGAAAGAAAGGCGGACGATGTCCCCGAACCCTTCATTGCGCAAGACCGTGTTCGCTGAACGGACCGAAGAGGCGCCTTTCGTCAGACGCCTCCGTGGTTTCAGGTGCGGCGGTCGCGCTTGGCCAGGACCCGCAGACGCAGGGCGTTCAGCTTGATGAAGCCGGCCGCGTCATTGTGGTCGTAGGCCTGGACGCCCTCTTCGAATGTCACAAGATCCTGATCGTACAGGCTGTTGGCGCTCTCGCGGCCGATGACGGAGACATTGCCCTTGTAGAGCTTCATCCGAACCGTGCCCGAGACCTTCGCCTGCGACAGGTCGATGGCGGCCTGCAGCATCTCGCGCTCGGGCGAGAACCAGAAGCCGTTGTAGATCAGCTCCGCATATTTCGGCATCAGCTGGTCCTTCAGGTGCATCGCGCCCCCGTCCAGGGTGATCGACTCGATGCCGCGGTGGGCGGCGATCAGGATCGTGCCGCCGGGTGTCTCATAGACGCCGCGCGACTTCATGCCGACGTAGCGGTTCTCGACCAGGTCGAGGCGGCCGATGCCGTTGTCGTGGCCCAGTTCGTTGAGCCTGGTCAGGATCGTGGCCGGCGACATGGCCACGCCGTCGATGGAGACGGCGTCGCCCTTCTCGAAGCCGATGGTGATGATGGTCGCCTTGTCGGGCGCGTCCTCGGGCGCGATCGTGCGCTGGTGGACGAACTCGGGGGCCTCGACGGCTGGGTCCTCGAGGACCTTGCCTTCGGACGACGAGTGCAGAAGGTTGGCGTCGACCGAGAACGGGGCCTCGCCGCGCTTGTCCTTGGCGATCGGGATCTGGTTCTTCTCGGCGAAGTCCAGCAGGGCCTCGCGGCTCCGGTATTCCCACTCGCGCCACGGGGCGATGACCCGGATATCGGGCTCAAGCGCATAGTAGCCCAGCTCGAAGCGGACCTGGTCGTTGCCCTTGCCGGTGGCGCCGTGACAGACGGCGTCGGCGCCGACCATGCGGGCGATCTCGATCTGGCGTTTGGCGATCAGCGGACGCGCGATCGAGGTGCCGAGCAGATAGTCGCCCTCGTACTGGGCGTTGGCACGGAACATCGGGAAGACGAAATCGCGCACGAACTCCTCGCGCAGGTCGTCGATGAAGATGTTCTCGGGCTTGATGCCCATCTTCAGCGCCTTCTCGCGGGCGGGGGCGAGCTCTTCGCCCTGACCGAGATCGGCGGTGAAGGTCACGACCTCGGCGCCGTATTCCGTCTGCAGCCACTTGAGGATGATCGAGGTGTCCAGGCCGCCGGAATAGGCCAGGACGACCTTCTTGACGGGCTTGTCGGAGGCTTTGGCCATGAGGGCTCTTTCGCAGAACGGCGTGGGAGGATTTGGCGGCGCTTAAACGGCCTGACGCCCCGCGATGCAAGGGCGAGACTGTGGCGGACGCCGGCCTATCGCATCGCGTCGCCGCGCATTATGTCCGTCTGCATGACCGACACGCCTGAAACGCCGTCCGACGTCCCGCCTGAACGGGTCCTCAGCGAGCCCGCCAAACGCGCCCTGGCCGAGGCCGCCGAACGTCGCGCGAAGGCCGGGGCGCTGGCGCCGGCGACCGAGCACGGCGGCCCAACCGGCCCCGAACCAACCCGCTACGGCGACTGGGAGAAGAAGGGTCTCGCGGTCGATTTCTGAGGGCCGAACAAATCCGGCCGAACGGTGTTAACCTTTTCGTCCTGCTGGAGAGTTTCATGCGTCGCCTCGCCCTGATCATCCTCACCACCGTTGTCCTCCCGGGCGCGGCCGACGCCCAGACCTGGGGCCAGCCCCGCTACAGCGTTCAGCCCGCGCCTTACGGCCAGCCGTATGGAGGGCCGGTCGCCTATGGGTATGGCGGCTACGGCGGCCACAGCCAGTCCTACGGCGAGGGCTACGGGGCCGGATATGGCGATCCCCGCGCTTATCGCCCGCCTCTCCGGTACGGCCATGCCTACGACCGGGGCGGCCGGTACGGCCACAGCAACCGCTCCGACCGGTGGACCCGCTGGTCCAGCCCGCCGGGACGCGGCTATCACGACGTCTATGGCTACAACGACGATCGCGCGCCGCGCGGGGCCCACCGCTGAGGGGCTGAAGACGCCAGCTTCACGCCAGAAAAGCGAGATTTAACCACGTCTTGAACGGATTGCTCCCGCCCGGGGAGCATCCGGAACCCTTCCGCGCGCGAAGACCTAGGGTGGCCTCGAACGTCGCGGAGCCGCCCAGTGAAAACCCTAGTCTCGATCCTGACCGCCCTCCTGCTGCTCGGCGCCTCGCCGGCGCTGGCGAGCGAACGTGGCGGCGGCGGCCAGCATGGCGGAGGAGGCGGCTATGGCGGCGGCCATGGGGGCGGCTGCGGCGGAGGCTGCGGGGGCGGCGGCCACGGCGGCGGCAACATCAATGTGAACGTCAACGCCAATGCCAGCGCCTATGCCGGCGCGGGAGCCGGCGCCTACATCAACGCCCGGGCCTATGACGTCGGCGCGATCAGCGGGCGCGGCGGCCATGGCGGCGTGATCTCGACGGGCGGGGGCTATGGCGGCGACTATGGTTACGGCTACGGCGGCGCCGGATATGCGGTGGTGGTTCGCGGGCCCGGATATGGTCCCAGCCGGCCGTTCGGCTATGTCGCCCAGGGGTTCGGTCGCCGTTACGTGACCACCGACCGCTGCTGCGGCCTGCGCCCGGCCCCCTGCTACGACAACTGCGGCGGCGGTTATCCGCCCCCTCCTCCGCCGCCTCCCCCTCCGCCCCCGGCCTGCGACTGCCGGGACGGCCACGGCCAGGGTCACGGCGGCTATGGCTATGAGCAGGGCTATTCCGGCGGCCGGGGCGGCGCCTCCTACAGCGTGCGCGAAAGCTACAGCGAAAGCAGCAGCTCCGCCGGCGGCTATTCCAGCGGCTATCAGGCCGGATACGGCAGCGGGGACCGCTATTCCGATCGCCGTGACGACGGCCCGCGCTATGCGCCCGTCCCCTATCAGGCCTCGCCCCTGGAGCCCGCCCCCTACGATCAGGGCGGTTACGACCAGGACTATGCCCCGCCGCAGGTCCACTACAGCTCGCCGTCCTATCCCGAGCCGGCCTACGCCCCGCCGCAGGTCTATCAGCCGGCCCCGGTCTATGTGCGGCCGCCGCAAGACTATTACGGCGACCTGCCTCCCGGCGACACCGGCGACGGCTATACCTACCGTCAGGAGCCCGGCGAACGGGGCTGACCCCCCGGGATCAGGCTTGTTCCGGATAGACCTTGCGCACCGACAGCGACCCGGCCGGCAGGGGCCGCAACACCGCCCCCTCTGCCTGAGTCAGGTCAAGCCACTCCAGCGCCTGACCGGGCGCCAGAACACAGACCTGCCGGTCGTGATAGGGCGCGACATCCGGCCCCGGTCCGGTGGTCAGGATGGCGAAGGCGCCCTGTCTGACCGCCCCCCCATCCACATCCACGGCGCGTCGACCAGGTCGAACCGCCATTTGGTCTTCCGCTTGTGGCCCGGCTCGCCGTCCGTGAACTCGAAGAAGCCCGCGGCGGGGATCAGGCAGCGCTCCGACGACCCGAAGGTCCGCCCGTCGGAGCGAAAGTTGAACACCGGCTTCCCGCCCGGCCCCTTCCATGCCCAGGTCATGGGGGCGAGGCTCAGGCCCTCCCCGGCGCGCAGGACCACGGGCGGACTGTCGCCGATGGCGTATTCGGGCGGCATGTTCGGCCGCCCGGCTGGAAACTCCAGCACCAGCCCCAGCTGGCGGATGTCGTCATCGATCGTGCCGAGCGTCGGCGGCGGGACGAAGCGGTTGCGCATCAGGCGTCGGGCTCATGACCGGTCAGTCGCAAACCCTGACACAGGCTGTCGGATGAGGGGAGTCACGCCGCGTCCGCCGCCTTGCGCGGCCTTGACCTGACCCGCGCCGACGGCCGCTGCGGCATCAAGAGCCTCCTGGCCGAGATCGAGCGCCTCTCCCCGGGCGCCATCCTGGCCAACCGCTGGCTGGTCTATACCGAGTGCGACCTGTGCGAGCTGCGCATCCGCGCCGACGTGAAACGCATCGCCCGCGAACGCGGCTCGGGCTTCGTCCTGTGGGGCCGCGCCACGACCTGCCGGAGGATGGGCTGCCCGGGCCGGGTCACCTTCTGGGTGCGGCCGCATGGGGCGAGTGGGGATGTGGCGATGACGTGAGGAACTTGGTTAGGCTCAGGACTCATAGCCAGAACAGCACGGTCGCCGCGAGGGCGATGGCGGACAGGAAGACGGTCGGGCATCGATCGTAGCGGGTGGCGACGCGCCGCCAGTCTTTGAGCCTGCCGAACATGATCTCTATGCGGTTTCGGCT
>NZ_JAFCVJ010000044.1:0-12813 GCF_049896985.1 Brevundimonas sp. SL161
CCACCAGGCGTCCGGCGTCTCGCGCGCCGCGAGCCGCGCGGCCTCGTAGGCGGCGGCGTCCATATGGGCGCGTTCGGCCCATTCGACGGGAACGGGATACAGGTCGGGGTCGGTCATGGAGGGGACCTTCACAGCGCTAGAAGCCATATTTTGCAAACACCTGAAGGCGGGTCACATCACCCGACAGCCCCGATTCCAGCTCCCGCTCGCCATGCATGAGCTCGCCGCCGATATCCATGGCCGGGATGGGCGTCCATATCAGGTTGGCCCGCACGCTCTGGGCGGACCTGTTGGCCGCGAGTCCGATGATCGACCGGTCGTTGTCTACGGTCTGGGCCGACCAGGTCAGGTTCGAGCGCCACTGGGGCGACCAGATATGGCGATAGCTGGCGAAGCCGGCGACAAGGCGGATCGCCTGCAGGTCTCCGGACGCGTCGAGGACGGCGTCGTTGGCGAAGTTCAGGCCGATGTAGCGGCCGACGCCCTCGCCGCCGGACAGCATCAGACGAAGATCATCGGCGGCGCCGACCTTGATCCTGGCTGCGGCGGACAGGCCCCAGCCCGCGGTCGAGGAGTCGATCGCGCCGACGCCTGTCGTCTGATACCGCAACTGGCGCACGAGGCCCGAGACCGAGGCCTCGCCCCATGGCCGGGAGATCGCATAGCGGGCGGTCAGGTCAGGCAGGCTGTTGTCGTCGGCCACGATCCGGGTCGCGCCGAGATGGGGCGTGACGGTCGTTTCGGGATTCTCCAGCGCGATCGAGAACGGTCCGCGCGTGTAGCGGACCTGGACCTGACGGTTGAAGACGGTTCCCTCGGAAGCCCCGACATAGTCGGCCGTGTCGGGCAGGACGGCAAGGTTCTGGAAGTTCGTCCACTCCTGGCCGAACAGCCAGTTGTCGATGGTCACGAAGGCGCGGCGCAGCGCGGGAGTGGACGGGCTGGTCGTCCGCTGGTCGCCGGTCCCCGGCAGGACCTGGAAGTCCATTTCGATCCGGGTGCCGACCTTGTGGCCGCCGATCATGCCGTCGGTCGTCAGCCAGAACCGGGTCTGACGCGCGTTGAAGTCGGTCGCTGTACGCTCGTCCGCGCCACCGACGGGGATCGCCCCCGGCAGGTAGAAGTCGCGCAACAGGTCGCCGTTCGCAGGGTCGCCGCCGCTGTATTGACTAGCCATGAAGTCGGCCTTCACATAGCCGCCGATTTTCAGGACGTTGTTGCCGATGCGGAAGCCGTCCGCCGGGGCGACGACGGGCGGGGGCGCCGGCGGCCCGGCGGCGACGGTCTGGTTGATGCGGATGATGTCCCGCGCCTGGGCTGTCTGCTGGGCGTGCGACGCCTGGACCTCGCTTTTCAGCGCGTCCAGCTGGGCCTCCAGCAGGGCGATCCGGGCCTCCAGCGCGGCGGCGCCGTCCTGCGCCCGGACCGGAGCGCCGATCAGGGCGAGCGTTGCGACGCCGGCCATCAGGATGTGTCTGAGCATGGTTTCCTCCCGGGGCGCGTCTGATGCGCGCCTGTCGAGACCTTTCCGGAAGGAACCGCTTTGGAGCCATTAGCCATTGGTCTAGTTACGACCAAGGTCGGGGGGTGTCAGAGTGGCGCAGGGCACGCGCCGCCAGAGCGCGGCCCGGGAGCAGACGTCATCATGGACCGCATCGTCATTGCCGATGATCACCCCCTGTTCCGGGCTGCCCTCGCGACGGCGCTGATGCGCGCGGCGCCCATGGCCTTGATCGAGGAAACGTCCAGCCTCGCCGGGGCGCGCGCCGCCCTGTCGGCCGGCCCGGTCGATCTGCTGCTGCTGGACCTGAAGCTGTCGGACAGCGAGGGCTTCGCCGGCCTTGCCGGCATTCGCGCCGACTTTCCGGCTGCACCGGTCGCGATCGTCTCCGCCAGCGAAGATGAGGCCACCGTCCGTCGGACGCTTGCATTCGGCGCGGCGGGCTTCATCCCCAAGTCCGCCACCCTGGCGATGATGGTCGAGGCGCTGGCGTCCATCCTGGCCGGCGAGGTATGGGCTCCGGTCCTGCCGGATGCCCCGGTGGTCGAGTCCATGGAGGCGCGGATCGCCAGCCTCACGCCATCCCAGCTGAAGATCCTGATCGGATTGCAGCATGGACGTTTGAACAAGCAGATTGCCTTCGACCTCGGCGTCACCGAGGCGACGATCAAGGCGCATTTGACCGGCGTGTTCCGCAAGCTGGGCGTTCATAACCGGACGCAGGCCGTGATCGCAGCCCAGGCTCTGACCACGGGGGGCTGAGGTAGAAGGCGAACGCCGCTCAGGTCCCTCTCTTGCTGGACAGGAATGCCTTCAGATTCGCCGGCTTGACCGGCTTGGACATCAGGACGGCTCCAGCCGCCGCCGCCCGCGCGGGAAGGGTCGGGTCGGCATCGGCGCTGATCAGGGCGAGATGGCCGACGCCGCGCGCCTTCAGCGTTTCGATCACGACGAGGCCATCGGGGCCTTCGCCCAGATGGAGATCGATCAGGGCGGCGTCGAATGCGCCTTTGACCGCGACGGCCGAGGCCGCGTCCGGGGCCGTCACGACGGTCATGCCCCAGCGCGTGAGCAGGGCGCTGAGCGCCTCGAGGATGACCGGCTCGTTGTCCACGCAAAGGACCCGCAGCCCCGTCGACAAAAGCTGCAGAGAAAGCTGCGGCGTCGGCGCCGAGGCGATGGCCTCCGCGAGCGGTGCGGTGACCGAAAACGCGGACCCGCGACCCGGGCTGGATCGCAGCGCCAGCGGGTGATCGAGCAAGCTGGCGACCCGGTGCACGATGGCCAGACCCAGTCCGACGCCAGGCTCGTCGCCGCCCTGTCCCGGCAGCCGGGTGAACTCGGTGAAGATCGCCTCCCGCTGATCTTCGGCGATGCCGCGACCGGTATCCAGGATGTCGATCCTCAACGTCTCGCCGATCTTGCGCGCCCCGACGAGGATGCGGCCCTTGTCGGTGTATCGGATGGCGTTTCCGATCAGGTTCTGAAGCAGGGAGCGCAGCAAATCGGCGTCGGACAGCACCCATCGACCTGATGATATGACGCTCAGTCGCAGCCCCTTCTCGACCGCGAGGGGCGTGAACTCGCGCCGTATGTCGGAGAACAGGGCCTCGACCGACAGGGCCCCGACGGTCGGCCGTACGCCGCCGGCCTCGAGCCGTGAGAGGTTGAGCAGGGCTTTCAGCAGGCCGTGGGCGGATTCGATCGAACGATCCGCGTTGTCCACCAGACGCCAGGTCTCGGGCTCCTGCGCGCCCTTGCCCTCCTTCAGCGCCGCGATGAATAGCCGGGCGGCGTGAAGCGGCTGCAGCAGGTCGTGACTGGCGGCGGCGAGGAAGCGGGTCTTGGAGGCCGTGGCGTCTTCAGCCGCCTGTTTCGCCTCGACCAGTCGTTCGGTCCGGTCCGCCACGCGGGCCTCAAGTTGCTCGTTGGCCTCCTCCAGCGCGAGGGCCGCGCGGCGCAGCTCAGTGATATCCGTGTAGCTGGTGACATAGCCGCCCCCGGACATCGGCGCGCCGGTCGATTTGAGGATGCGACCGGTCGGCTGAGCGCGCTCGTGGTCATGCGGCTCGCGGCGTCGCAGCGCCTCCAGTCGCCGCTCGATCCAGGCTTCGAGATCGCCTTGTTCGACTTCACCCCGCTCGGCATTCAGCCGATAGACCGAGGCCACCGGCTGGCCGACGTGGACGAAGCCTGACGGCAGGCCGAACAGTTCGATATAGCGGGCGTTCCAGGCGATGAGTCGCAGGTCCTCATCGACCACGCTGACACCCTGGTCGATGTTGTCGAGTGTGGCCTGCAGCAGTTCCCGGTTGAACTGGACTGCCTGGGACGCCTCGTCGAGCATGCGCACCACGTCCTCCGGCGCGCGACCGCCGCCGGCGAGCGCCGCAGAGATGACCCGTCGGGCCGAGGAGGCCCCGACCGCGCCCGCCAACATCCGCTCGGCCGCACGCGCCAGGCCCGCATCGGCCGGTTCGGCGTCCTTCAGGACGCGGCCGGTCTCTCGCCCGAAGGCAGCAAAGGCCCGCTCGGCCCCGGGATCGCCTACGAACCGGGCGACCAGAGTCTTCAGATCGCCTACCGAGGCGCCGGACGGGGCGGACGCCTGTTCCCGCCAGTCCGCACTCAGGCGATCGACGAAGGCGCGAGCCTGGATGCGATCGATCAGTCGTGGCTGGGCGGCGCGCGAGACCAGGACATAGACCAGGGTATTGAGGCCCAGGCTCACGAAGACGGCGGCGGGGAGGGCGTCATCCAGACCGAACGGCCGGATCGCGCCGGCGCCAAGAGTGGAGCCGATTTGCGGCAAGGCCAGCAGCAATAGCCAGATCGCCGTGCCGCAGATGATCCCGGTGATGGCCCCGCGTGCATGGCCGTCTCGCCACATCACCGCGCCGAACAGCGCGGGCGCCAGCTGGGCGAGGGCGGCGAACGACGTCAGGCCGATCGACGCCAGGCCGGACGAGCGATCGATGGCTTGGAAATAGAGCCAGGCCAACAGAAGGATGCCGCAGATGACGATCCGACGAACCTGCAGGATGGTCTTGGCGACGTCCGAGGAATCCTCTCGCCGCCGCCACCGACCGCGGGCCAGCAAGGGCAGGATCAGGCTGTTGGACGCCATGGCAGAAAGGGCGACGGTCTCCACGATCACCATGGCGGTGGCTGCCGAGAAACCACCGACGAAGACTACGGCGGTCAGCAGCGTGGCGCCCTGGGAGAAGGGCAGGTCCAACACATACAGGTCGGGGTTGGCGATCCGCGTGAACACGCCGCCTGCCGCGAGCAGCGGCACGACGGCCAGGCTGGTGATCAGGAGATAGATCGGAAAGACCCAGCGCGCGCGGCGAATCTGGGCGGGCTGCGACTCCTCCACGAAGGCGACGTGGAACTGGCGCGGCAGGCAGAAGATGGCGAGCGTCGCCAGCAAGGTGATGGCGATGAAGCGCGCGTCGATGACCGGGGGAGCGGCGAGATCCTTCAGGGCGGCCGTCACCGCGTCGGGCGAAGGCGAGCCGAACAGCAGCAGGGCCGCGAAGCTCGCGACGGCCACGAGCGCCGCGAGCTTGACGATCGACTCCAGGGCGATGGCCTGGATCAGGCCGCGATTGTGCTCGGTCAGGTCCGGGCGACGCGCCCCGAACAGGATGGTGAACCCGGCCAGAATGCAGGCGATGACGCTGACCGTCAGCCGCTCGGACCCGGCGACGGGCGTGCCCGCGGTTACCAGCTGCCAGGCCATGGACAGTGATTTCAGCTGCAGCGCGATATAGGGCAGCGACCCCATGATCGCGACGCTGGCGACCAGGGCCCCGAGCGTCTGGCTCTTTCCATATCGGGCGGCGATGAAGTCGGCGATCGAGCCGATGTTCTCGCGCCGGGCGGCCGCGGCGATTCGTTGCCAGATCGGGAACAGGACGACGATCCCGAGGGCCGGACCGATGTAGATCGGCAGATACTCCCAGCCGTCGCGGGACGCCGTGCCGACCGCGCCATAGTAGGTCCAGGAGGTGCAGTAGATCGCCAGCGACAGGGCATAGGCCCAAGGGCCCGGTCGACGGACGGGCGCATGAGGCCCCGGCCGTTCCGTCCGCCAGGCGACGAAGAACAGCACCCCCATATAGGCGGCGACCATCGCCAGGATCAGCAGACTGAACATCAAGATCATCTAGAGGGGTTTGGGTCTGGCCCTGCAAGGCAAAGGGCGGGGGATCATTGCCGATCCACCCGCCCCTGCCTTTGCCGCCCTGCGTCGTGTCAGGCGTTCAGGTCGACGTCCTTGCCTTCCTTGACCAGCAGGACGCCCAGCACCACCGTCGCCAGGGCGACGATGATCGGATACCAGAGGCCGTAGAAGATGTTGCCGGTCGCCGCGACCATGGCGAAGGCCGTGGTCGGCAGGAACCCGCCGAACCAGCCATTACCGATGTGATAGGGCAGCGACATCGAGGTATAGCGGATGTTGGTAGGGAACATCTCCACCAGCGCCGCCGCGATCGGCCCGTAGACCATCGTCACATAGAAGCCGAGGATGAACAGGATCAGCACCACCATCGGCTTGTTGACCTGATCGCTGTCGGCCTTGGCGGGATAGCCTGCAGTGGCCAGCGCGCCGCCCAAGCCGGTTTCCCAGGTCTTCTTCGCGGCCGCGAACTCGGCCGTGGGAAGCGCCTCGCCCCTGAAGCTGGGGTAGACCACGCTGTCTCCGATCCGGACCTCGGCGACGGCGCCGGCAGGCGCCGCCAGGTTCGTGTAGTTGACGCCGGCCTTGGCGATATAGGACTTGGCCAGGTCGCAGGACTGGTTGAACACCGTCTTGCCTACCGGATCGAACTGCACGTTACAGTCGGCCGGATCTGCATAGATGGTGACCGGCTGGGACGCCGTCGCATGGGCGAGGGCCGGATTGGCCGCGGTCGTCAGGGCCTGGAACAGCGGGAAATAGGTCAGGGCGGCCAGAAGGCACCCGGCCAGGATCACGGGTTTGCGTCCCACCTTGTCCGAGAGCCATCCCCAGAAGATGAAGAAGGGCGAGGCGGCGATCAGGGCGATGGCCAGCAGGATATAGACCAGGGTCGCATCGACCTTCATGACCCGTTCCAGGAAGAACAGGGCGTAGAACTGGCCGGTGTACCAGACTACCGCCTGGCCCGCCGTCAGGCCTACGAGGGCGATCAGCACCAGCTTCAGGTTCGGCCATTTCAGGAACGAGTCCTTCAGCGGCGTGGGCGAGCCCTTGCCCTCGGCTTTCATCTTCTGGAACGAGGGGCTCTCGTCCAGCTTCAGGCGGATCCACAGGGATACGCCCAGCAGCAGGATCGAGACCAGGAAGGGGATGCGCCAGGCCCAGTCAGCGAACGCTGCCTCGCCGACCGCCAGGCGGACGCCCAGGATCACCAGCAGGCTGAGAACCAGACCGGCGGTCGCCGTGATCTGGATGAAGGAGGTGAAGAAGCCCCGCTTGCCCTTGGGAGCGTGCTCGGCGACGTAGGTTGCGGCGCCGCCATATTCCCCGCCCAAGGCCAGGCCCTGGATCAGGCGCATGACGACCAGGATGATCGGCGCCGCGATGCCGATGGCGGCATAGGACGGCAACAGACCAACCACGAAGGTGGACAGGCCCATCAGCAGCATGGTCACCAGGAAGGTGTTCTTGCGACCCCAAAGATCGCCGAGCCGTCCGAAGAAGACAGCTCCGAAGGGGCGCACCGCGAACCCGGCCGCAAACGCCATCAGCGCGAAGATATAGCCTGTGGTCTCGTTCACGCCCGAGAAGAACTGGGCCGTGATGATCGCGGCCAGCGAGCCGTACAGATAGAAGTCGTACCATTCGATCACGGTGCCGACGGACGAGGCGAGAATGACAAGGCGGGATCGCTTGTCGAGGGCTCGCTGGTCCATAGCGGGCGCACCCACGGCGCTGTCGGTCATAGAAATCCTCCCAAATCTCGCCGTTGATCGGCTGTTCTGTCGCCGCGCAGGCAGCGTCGATCCGGACCGTGACAGCGATCGACCGCTTCGGGCAGATCGACTTTCGTCGAACAGCCTGGGTGGTGGTGGCAGGCAGGGAAGGCCCGGTCCCGTTTCGGGGAATGACGCTCGGGCGTAAAGCGTGCAGGTCACGGCAGCGCAGGGACGTGCGTCACCGTTCTTCTCCGTCGTTCGTCCTGTCTGGCTTCCAGCAATGACCGCGTTGCACACTCACCGATAAGGCGGCCGCGCCAGTGTCAGAAAGTCGATTCATCGACGTCTCGGAACCTGCCCGCGAGTTTGGCCCGGGCAAACCCGTCAGCCTTGTCTGACAGCATGCCTGTGAGGGCGGTGACGGGCATTCGCCGCCCGGGGCATCTCTGCGTGAACGGGACCTCGCCGACGTCAGGCTGACGTCAGACTTTGAGCCCAGCATGCGATCGAACGGAGAGTTTCATGACCAGTACGGCTCCACAGGCGATCAGAATCATCAAGACCTGGGACTGGGGCGTTCGCCTGTTTCACTGGCTCCTCGTGGCCGCCATCGCGGTCGCCTTCCTGTCGTCCGAGGAGGGCAGCGCGTTGTCGCCCTGGCACGTCCCTGCGGGTTGGGTGGCGGCGGTCCTGATCGCTTTCAGGCTGGTCTGGGGTTTCGTGGGCGGCGAACACGCCCGCTTCGCGAACCTGATCCGTCCGTCGCGGATGGCGGGCCATGTGAGGGGTCTGTTCGCGGGGCAGGTCCATGCCTCGCTGGGCCATAATCCGCTGGGCGGGATCGCCGTGCTGGTCCTTTTGGCCCTGGTCGCTGCGACAACCTTCACCGGGATCACGGGCGGAGAGGACGGGCATGAGGCCATCGCCTACATCCTGCTGGCGATGATCGCCCTGCACGTCGTCGCGGTCGTGGCGATGTCGTTCCTGACCCGGGACAATCTGATCGGCGCCATGATCACCGGCCGCAAGAAGACGACCCACTTCCCGAACGCCCAGGATGCCGCTCCGCCCGCGCGCTTGGCCGTACCCCTTGCCGTCCTCGTCGTTGCGGCGTCCGCCTATGCCGCGACCCGCATCGACCCGCAGGCCTTCACACCGGGCGCGCATGGCGAAGCCGGCGAAGGGGGTGAGGGCGGCGAGGCCGGTGAAGCGGACGAAGACTGAGCCGTTCGGGGCCTTGCCAGGCTAGATGACGGTCCCGAACAGGTGGCCGATGCCTGCGGTCAGCCCCATGGCGAAAGCTCCCCAGAAGGTGACGCGCAATACGGCCTTGACGATGCCGGCGCCGCCGACCCTGGCGCCGACGCCGCCCAGCAGGGCCAGACCGACGAGGGCGGAGCCCGACACCAGCGCGACGAGCAGCGATCCGGGCGCCACGACCACCACCGCCAGCGGCAGGAGCGCTCCCACCGAGAAGGTCGCGGCTGACGTCAGGGCCGCCTGGATCGGGCGTGCGGCCGTATGCTCGGACAGCCCCAGTTCGTCCCGCGCATGAGCTCCCAGCGCATCGTGGACCATAAGCTGGCGCGCGACCTCCAGCGAGACCTGCGTATCGACGCCCCGGCTATGGTAGATGGCCGCCAGTTCGCGGGTTTCGGCCTCGGGATCGGCGTCCAGCTCGGCGCGCTCGCGGACCATGTCGGCGGCCTCGGTATCGGCTTGAGAACTAACCGAAACATACTCGCCCGCCGCCATCGACATGGCCCCGGCGACGAGCCCCGCGACGCCTGCGACGAGGATCCCTGTCTTGCTGGTCTGGGCGGCGGCAACGCCAACGATCAGACTGGCGGTCGATACCAGTCCATCATTGGCTCCCAGCACTGCGGCGCGCAGCCAGCCGATCCGGGAGACCAGATGGCGTTCGGGATGGCGTTCAAGTCGGCTCATGTTTGATTTTCCTTGGCCGGAGCAAAGACGAGGATCAGTTCGGACCGGTCCGGCCGGGTCTCTATCCGTCCACCATGCGCCGCCATGATCCGCGAGACGATGGCCAATCCCAGACCGGCTCCGCTTGTGCTGGTGTGATCTCCACGGCGATACCGTTGGCTGAGGTCGGCGAGGCGTTCCGACGTCAGCCCGCCCCCGCCGTCGACCACCGAGAGCCTTGCGCCTGGCCCGGCCGCTACGATCACTGTGCTTCCGGGAGGCGTCACCCGGAGCCCGTTCTCGACGAGGTTACGAAGGGCGGCGGCAATGGCTTCGCGGCGGCCTTCGACAAGGACGCCACCATCAAGCTCCAGCGCCACTGACTTGTTCTCGGCGACGGCCAGGGGGGCATACTGCGAGACGATTTCCGTGGCGATTTCGGCCAGATCGACCGGGGTCGCAGGCACGGGCGCCGCCGCCTGCGCGTCGAGCTGCGCCAGCACCAGAAGCTGATCGACAAGTCGCGACATCGCCGAAACATCCCGTTTCAGCCTCTGCCCTTCGATCGACTCCAGCCGTTCCAGCTCCAGCGTGAGGACAGCCAGCGGCGTTCTCAGCTCATGGGCGACGTCGGCGGCAAAGGCTTCCTGGCGAGTCGCGGCCTCGTCCAGGCGAGCGAGCATCCCGCTGACGGCATCCGCGAAACCCGTCGCCTCGGCCGGAAAGTCATGCACATCGACCCGAAAGCCCTTGTCGGCCGCCTGGGCGGCCTCGATCCGTGCGCCGGCAAGGCTCAGCGGCCGCAGGGATGAGCGTATGACCCAGAGTGCGGCCAGGGTCATGGGCACGATCAGCACCAACAATGGCACCACGACATGGTCGGCGACCTCGTTCGCGATCCCCGCGAACTGGATCTCGTCTCGCCTCGCCCGGGACGACAGGCCGTATTCGACCCCGACGAACAGAAGCAGGATGAAGCCGCCGATGACGCTCATCAGGGCGAACCCGAGCATCAGTCGCTGGAAAATGGACGGCGTACGGGTCAAGCGACGGTGTCCCGCATCAGATAGCCCAGCCCACGGACGGTGTGCAGCATCCCTGTGCAACCCGCATCGTCGAGCTTGCGACGCAGTCTTGAGACGGCCACCTCGACGGCGTTGGGCGTGACCGGCTCGTTGAACGCATAGAGCGACTCTTCCAGCGATCCCCGGGTCACGACCGACCCCGCCCGGCGCATCAGCGCCTCCAGGAGATCGCCTTCACGGCGTGACAGTTCGATCGGCAGGTCGCCGTGCACCGCCTGGCGCGAGGCGACGTCGAACGCGAGAGGTCCGACCTGAAGCACGGGGGTCAGCCGTTGACCTGGCCGTCGCAGAATCGCCCGGCATCGGGCGGACAGCTCCGAGGCTTCGAACGGCTTGACCAGATAGTCATCCGCCCCGGCGTCCAGCCCTGTGACGCGATCGTCGAGCCCGCCTCGCGCGGTCAGCACCAGGATGGGCGTCAGGTCTGTCGCCCGCCTCAGCGTCCGCACCCAGTCGAGCCCGTCGCCATCCGGCAGGCCAAGATCGAGAAGGATCAGATCGTAGGTAGCGCTGGCGACGGCCTCGGCCGCACCCTCGATGTTCTGGCGCCAGTCGACGACGAATCCGTCGCGAGCGAGCCCTTCGCTGAGGAGCTCGCCCAGCCGGATCGTGTCTTCAACGAGGAGGAGACGCATGGTCGACATCCGTTCCGCTGGCGGCGCGCTTCCAACCGGTCACCATCGACATGACGAGATTTTCGCGGTGACGCCAGCTTTCCACGAGCGCCGCGAGCACATGCAGGATTGCGAGTGCCATGATGGTGTTGGCGGCTGTCTCATGGGTCGCCTCGAGCCAGGGTGCGCCCCAGAAGGCGTCCAGACCCATCATCCAGCCGGTGACGCCGCAGAAGAGCGACAGCAGGATCAGCGCGATCATCATCAGGCCGCCGGCCGGATTATGGCCGATGTAGCGTGGCTCGCGCCGCTGGATCATGGCCGTCACGTAGCCGGCCAGGCGACGGGGGCCGGCGACGAAGTCCGAGAAACGGGCGTGTCGAGGGCCGATCAAGCCCCAGACCAGCCGGATCACGATCGCTGCGACGATCGCATAGCCGACGTAGCGGTGAACCGCCTTCAGTTCGCGAAACACGGCCAGATTGGCGACGATGCCTGTGACCAGCGTCCAGTGAAACAGCCGTACCACCGGATCCCAGACCTTCGTTCGCCTGGGTGTCGCCGCAGGGGATGGGACGACCGGCCCATCCCCCAGACCCGCGGTTGCCCTGGTCACGGGGCTCAGTCCTCGTTGTTCTGGACGACGGCGCCGGTCACCGGGTTGAAATAGACCTCGGCACGATGGCCGTTGGCGGCGCGGGCATAGATCTCATAGCAGCTGCCGCTGACCTGAAAGACGCGGATATTGGTGTAGCCCAACTGGGCGACGCGTGTCCGCATCTGGGCCTCGGCCAGCCATTGGGCGCGGGGCGCGGTGGTGCAGACCGGGCCGGCCGAGGCCGTGGTCGCGAAGCTCATGGCCACGCCGACCGCTACGGCGAGGGACAGGGCGACGGCCGAGGGGATCAGGAAATTGTTCAAGGGGAGCCTCGAGAAGATGGACGGGTCGCCGGACGACATCGCCCGGTGACGCCAACCTGATGTCCGAAGCTGACGGCGACCTGACGGCTCGTTTGAAAGCGACGCTGTCTGCAACTGCGGAGCCAGGTCCGGTCGTCAGGCTCCGGTCAGGCTTCGGGCCGAGACAGCATCCGCGCATCGGGCGCACGCCAGACACCGGAGACTTCCCATGACCCTCAAGAGCCTTCTGACCACCGCCGTCGCCGCCATCGCTCTCTCGGCCGGGGCGGCAGCCGCCCAGGACCTGAATCCGCAGACGCGAGCCAATCTGGAGGCCGCCATGCACGGCGAGGCTTTCGCCAATCTGAAGTATCTTCGCTTCGCCGAGGTCGCACGCGAGAGCGGCAATGCCGAACTGGCCCAGTTGTTCGAAAGCTCCGCCAACGTCGAAGCCAACGAGCATTTCGCGCGCGAGGCCGACGCCCTGAAACTGGATGGCACGAACGAAGCCAACCCGGTGGATGCGATGGCCGGCGAGCAGTACGAGAACGTCACCATGTATGTCGGCTTTGCGGATCAGGCCGAGGCCGTGGGCGACAGCCGCGCCGCCGCGATGTTCCGCCAGATCGCCTCCGACGAGGGCGACCAATACGAACGCTATCGCGCTGCTGCCGAACGCCTCCGTCAGTCCCGCTAAGTCGTCTTCCGATGCTCCCTTCGCCAGAGTTGGACGAAGGGAGTGACGGCTTGCGTATCGATTCAAGCCCTGCCCGCGGCGGTGATGCACAGAAGGCTCACAATCTCGTCACAGCGGGCGTTCGTCGTTTCCTCGGCGTTCTGGACATGCTCTTAATTTTGCTGGGTTTTGCCCCCCCCCCCC
>NZ_JAFCVJ010000045.1:0-12252 GCF_049896985.1 Brevundimonas sp. SL161
CCTGAGCGACAGAACCCGTTTTGGCCTGCCGTCCCACCTGCGCGCCGTGTTGCACCACGCTCTATCGCGGTGGTTGTCATCGTGGCATTGGTCGTGGTTGCGGCAGGCCTTTTGGCGCGCATGATTTTGGGTTGATGCGGCACAAAACAGGCACCCAGGGAATGACCGAGTTTGTTCGCCAAGCAGACGTTGTGGAGTTCTAGCCAGGGTCGTGCCCCGTCATTAGCCCCACGTCGGAAAGCAGACATTGGAGAGCCGCGCCGGAAGCGGACGTTGCTCGGGTCTCTTTCGGGTGGTTTTCAGACATTACCGCAGCCGGTCTCAGGTCCCTCGACTGACCGCCCCCAGCCGCCGCACCACCTCGGCTCGGTCGGCGGCGCTCAGGTCCATGCGGGCAGCATCGGTGTATCTTTTTCGGGCCTGATCGTGCCGTCTCTCTGATTGAAACCCACGGCCCCACGAGGGATGCAACCGGAGAGACCGGTGGCGCGGAAACGAAAACGGCGGCCCCGCAAGAGCCGCCGCTATTTGGCTTACGAAGGAGCGATCACTCCTCGTCTTCCTCGTCTTCCTGGTCTTCGTAGTCGTCTTCCTCGTCCTCGCAGCCTGAAGCGGCGTCGTCTTCCAAGCCATCTTCCTGATATTCGCAGTCGGAACCGTCGTCGGCGTCTTCGGAGTCGGCATCCTCATCTTCATAGTCTTCGTCTTCGTAGTCCGAATCCTCGTCCTCATAGTCTTCGTCTTCGTAGTCCGAGTCCTCCTCGTCGCTCTCAGCGCCGGCATATTCGTCCTCCGACTGCTCTTCTTCCTCTTCGTTGGCGTCGGCCCATGGCTCGTCGGCGGGCGGGCGGAGGTGGTGGCGGTGGTGGCCCGGCATCCGTCGCGGGCTTGGCAGCGTCATCCAACGCGGGTTGGTCGGTCTCGGGTGGGAGGCTTTCATCACCCTCAGGCAGGATAGCGGGCATGCCTGTAAGCACTTGGGTGTTTCGAAACCCGACTCATTGTGCCTGGGCCGACCCCCCGAGAGCCATCGCCGTGGCTTCGACAGTGGTATTGCCATCGGCGCTGGCCGGTGCCACGGCTCCCAGGGCGATCAGCAGCCCTAGGGCAGTGGATGTTTCGAGCAGTTTCATATGCCCCTCCATTGATGGAGGCGTCACCATTCACCTTCCTCGACAAGACGTCATCTCGAAAATCATGGGTTTTCCTGATGGTCCCTGACGACCTCAGCGAAAGCAACGTCCGAAAGGGGTCGACAGCAGTCCAAGGGATCGGACCGGACATCGGACATTCTCGACGGTGGTTGAGGGTTGGATAGCCGCCTGCACACCCCGCCGATACGCCACCTACAAGCCCCGCCTTCGATCGAGTTTGCAGGTATGGCGCGGGTCGGATTTTTGGTCCTGACGTGATGGTGTGGGCGACCTCCGCCTAACCAGTTTTTCTGGAGCGGGCGTCATCAGGGACGTCATGTGAGGGGGCTAAAATCTGGGATCGCTGGAAGACCGAGCGCATGGCCCTGTCGACACAGGACCGCGTCGAAATCATTCCCTCGCCCGACGTTCAGTAGATGCGCGAGCCGGTACCGGTGGCGGTCAAGCCCGAGCCGACGCATCCAAGTCTGACAGGTCGGCGAACAGCACACCTTTCAAGACCGGTACTCATTGTCACACCAGCGGCCAAGCTTGTTGACAGGAGAACGGCCGTCGCGGCATCCGGTTTAACGCGGACCGGGCCCCTCTGACGATCGCGTCGATCGTGATGTCGGACCGCACCGGCGGCGAAAGTTCATGCGTGAACGGTCGCTGCCCTTTCGAGGTGGAACCAATATGTCATCACTGTCCAAGGGCCGTTTCGGCCTGAGCTTTACTGTGCGCTTGGCGCTTCTCTCGGCGCTGGCCGCCGCGGTCCCGGGCGTGGCGCTGGCTCAGGCCTCGCCCCATAGGCACGCATGCCCCGTCGTGTCCCAAGCGATGGTTGAGAGCCAGTTCGCCAGGTTCAACGATGCCTGGGCAACCGGTAACCCGGACGTCGTCACGGCGCTGTTCACGAACGAACCGGTGCTGCTCGCAACTGTCTCCAATACGCCGCGCACGACCCCTGCCCTGGTTCGGGACTATTTCGTGAGCTTCCTGAGGAGCAAGCCGGTCGGTCGCATCGATACCAGCACGGTCGAGATCGATTGCCAGACGGCTTCCCGACTAGGCACCTGGACCGTCACCCTGACCGACGCCGCAACCGGAGCCAAGACCGACGTGCGCGCCCGCTACTCGTTCATCTATCGATATGAAGGCGGCGACTGGAAGATCGATCATTTGCACTCGTCCATGATGCCCGAAGCCGGCCGTTAAGCGGTTCTCGCAGGAAACGTCACCCGCCGCGGGGCCCATCCCGCGGCGGCTCTTTCTTCATGGATGAAAATGAAAAGACTGGCTTTGGCGACCTCGATCGCGGCTTTTGCGCTGGCAACCCCCGCCCTTGCGAGCGACGAGGACATGGAGTTCTGGTTCAATCCGTCCGTCAGCAAGGCGGTAGACGGGCGCACATCAGTCGAGCTCGAAACGGCACAGCGGTTCCGCAAGGACCCGCGGACCGACACCTATTTCGTACGCGGCTGGATCAAACGCGACGACGCCCGGGACAACACCTGGGGCGTGGGTATAGAACAACGCTGGAACGGACCGGACCAGCAGGAGGTTCGGCTACTCCAGCAGGTTGGCTATGAGCTGGGGCCCATCGATCTACGCACGCGAATGGAACAGCGGTTCGTCTCGACCGACGCCCAGACAGGATGGCGAGTTCGACAGCGCATCGGCACATCGGTCCCGCTTGGCGATTCCGACACCAGCTGGAGTCTCACGGCAGATGCAGAGCTGTTCGTGACGCTACGCAGCACAGACCCGGACGGCCAGACCGGCGTCACGGGGTTGCGTACCTTCGTCGGATTCGAACGGGAATTCGGTCGATACGAGGTGAGTCTGGGCTATCTCCGCCAGCAGGACGTGCGCGACAACGCGCCCGACCGCATCGGGCACGCACCTTTCATCGGGGTCGGTGTCGCCTTCTGATGCCCGCTCGCCTTGTAGTTTGATGGGCGTGCAAGGCGGGACCCCACCCGGTATGAAATAACATATTGAATGAGCTTAATACCTCAGGGCGAGACGGGGTCCCGACAGACGCCAGTCAGCATGCGCGCCAACGTGTTTTTTATAGCGAATTGAATCGCCTAGGCTGCCCCTCGACGGGGTCCGATTTCGATGCCGATCCACACCTGAACACCATGCGGTGCGTTGTGTCTGCATGGCCCTGACCCGCTAAGAAACCTTCTGGCTAAAGCTCGCGATCGCTAGCGCCATCGTGAGCGTGGTCGCCGTCTTGGCCTAGGCGCGCCCGGTTCGAGGCTGCCAAGACAACTCCAGCCACAGCGCCGATTCCTGACTGTAGGACAACAGAGCTCTCAGACTACGGTCAGGCCACGCGTGGTGTTGTGTCTCCATCGACCGGGATGGTCCCGGCCACGAAAGGACACTGCAATGAAGACCGCGATGATCAGGAAAGCCCTGCTTCCGGTTCTGGCGGCGTCCGCGGTCTTGGTATCGACCCCGGCGCTGGCTCAGAGCGTGGGCGTGACTCTCAGTTTCGGCTCTCCGGGTTACGCCCAGGACTACGGCTATGGCCGCGGCTACGGCCAAGATTACGGCTACAGCAGCGGCTACGCCCCTCAGAACCTCCGGTATCGCGCCCAGGCCCTATCGCAGCACATCGAGCGTCTGGCCTGGACCGGAGCTCTCCACCACCGCGAGGCAAGGGCCCTGTCGCGCCAGCTGCAGCAGTATCAGAGCCTTGAGTACCAGTACGCTCGCAACGGCCTGTCGGGCCGGGAGTACTATGACCTGAACGCCCGGCTCGACCGGATCGAGTATCAGGTCCAACGGGTCCAGCACGCCCGCTGGTAGATCACGAGAACTGCGGAGGGCCGCTCCGGTGACGGGGCGGCCCTTTCGCGGTGCTGTCATCTAAGGATTTTCATTCTCTGTAGGGCAACGTCGGTTCGGGGGCACGAAGGCCGCCTGGACACCCCGCCGATACGCCACCTGGAGGCACCGCCTGCGGTCGAGTTTGCAGGTATGGCGCAGGTCGGAATTCCGGTCCCGCCCACCGGAAGGCGCCTTAACTTGGGAACATCGAATCCACCCGCTTCGGCCAGACTGGGAAGGGGTTGGGTCGGCCAGCTTTTGAGGCCGCCGGTGGCCCTTCAAACCCATGCCGGCGCTGGGTTTGGCCGATCGGCTTCCCTAGATTTCGTAATGCGGGGGTCAGGTGTTCGAGTCACCTAAGCGGCACCACCTCTTCCCATAGGGCCTAGGCTCGACCTAAGGCGGAGGTGCCTTCCGGCTGGGCGCGTTGGTGGGTCCCGCGTGGGATGCCGTCCGCAAGGACTGGCTCTAGCTGCGACTCCTCCAAGGTCCGAAAGTCGGTCGGAAGACAACGACGCTTGTCGACCCATTGCGGACATCCACCCATCCGTTTTGGGACAGGGCGCTGGAGCGAACCGATTTGAACGGCTTTCGCACCCTCGGAGCCCCTTGGCCGACAGTTCAGCGAAGATCCGGTTGAACACGCCCAACCGGCTCCAGCGAATGAACCGGTTGTAGATCGTCTTGTGCGGCCCGTAGTCCCTGGGCGCATCACGCCAGCGCAGGCCGTTGCGGATCACGAAGATGATGCCACTCAGCACCGGCTTGTCATCCACCCGTGGGATGCCATGCGAGAGCGGGAAATACGGCTCGATCCGCCGCATCTGCTTGTCCGTCAGCCAGAACAGATCACTCATGACAGGCTCCTCCTGCCACCAGTGAATCAGATCGAAGCCGCCCCGTGAATCCCTTTAATGGGTCCTGAGCCTAAATCGGGCCAAAAAGGCCGATAACGGCAAGCTCGCGGACTTTTTCAACAGTATCCGCCAGGAGCAGACATTGTCGTCCGACATGGAATCAGACGCTCGCAGCGTCCCCCATGTAGCGCCAGAGCAAGTTAAACCCCGTGACGCCGATCGATACGGTCGACGCGGAGCAAGCGCCTCAAGCTCCGCGAACGCCATGCCATGACCCGCCACGCTCGCTGATTTACTCCCTCGCGCTAAGTTGACCCGCGCCGGCGAGGATTGTGAGCCGCTGCCGAGCGTCCCCCAAGCGCACGAGCAAGCCTGGCGGGATCGCGGTGCCGTAGCTTTCCGTGAACTTGCCCTCGGAGTAGTCCAGCGCCCTTAGCAGATCACTCGCGGCGGCTCGCGCGGCGACCGGTTCGGTGCTGCCGACATGGCCGATCCACACCGGCTGGGTGTGCGCGAAGTGGACATAGGACATGACCGGCCACCCCGTCTGGCCACCCATGGCACGCGCCGCGATCCATCCGCCCGACGGCAGATCGATCATTCCGGTGTAACGCTTGTGACCGTTGCCGCCGAAGCCTTCCAGGGTCTGGACGACCTGCCCGTTGACGATGAGTTCCAAGCGCTCCACCGGACGCACGCTGATCAGCTCGATCGACCACTCCTGGCGGCCCTGAGGGACGGTTGACCCCGGCGTCCGACCATCGATCTCGAAGAGCAGCGCGGGACCGGTGGTGACGAAACCCTCGCCCGAACGTACGCGGTCGACCGCGGACGCATACGCATCCTTAGCCTCCGTGATGGGGACGTAGGCCCGAGCCGTCCCAACCGCCGGCACACGATAGAAGTTGGCCATCATATCGGTGCCCGAGGTGGCCGGCATGGTGCGCCCGATGTTGAGGAACCGGTACCAGGCCTGCGCGGTGCCGAGGGGGCTGGTCCACTGGCAGACCAGTTCAAGGCCGATGCCCTCCGAAAGCACACCATCGACGACCAGTTCGAGCGGGAGGCCGTTGGCCGCGAGGTCCACGAACGGATCGCTATCCCCACCGACGGGATGGACATAGGTCGCCAAGGCACCCTGAGCCTTGGCAAAGGGGTTCACCAGCCCATTATGCAGGTCGCGATTGCCATAGACGGGGTTCGTCGGGCCGAAGAACCAGGGCTGAAAGGCCTCGGTCGCCCCGATCATTCCGATGTGCCCGTGGTAGTCGGAACGTACTTCCTGAGTCAGCCACGCCGTGGTGCCGTCCTCGGCCGTCGCCCTTTGACCGATGCGATCGGCATCAATGAACCGGTTGTACTGGTTCCAGGCCATCGGTGCCGAGAAGTCCAGATCCTCGCCCTGCATCGGCAGCAGCAGATCATCCAGTTTGAGCTCGTTGACGCCGCTGCCGTTTAGATGGACGTGGTGATCGGCGGATGCAAAACCGGCGGCCTGCGCATCCCAAATCTGCGAAATGTCCAGCGAGACCGAGACCGTACGCTCTGCGCCGATGCGGACTTCATGGGTCTGCGGAAGCGAGAACGGTCCGTGGGTGGCGACGATCCGGTAGTCGCCTTCGGGCAGCTGCAAGGCGGTGCGACCGTCGGTGTAGAAATAGACTGGGCCGTTCTGATTATCGACATAGGTGGGCCCGGCCGGGTTCGCGACCGGATGGCCGTCCGCGCGCGTGATCGAAAGCCGCGCGGGCGTCGGCCGCAAGGAGCCGTCGGGTCCTGAAAGGCGGGTGATGATCGACAGCTCGCCCATTGGCGCGCCGTAGTCCCATCTCTTGATCTCGACCGGTTGGACCGACCCTCCAGCAGCCGGGATGACCATCAGCCGAAACTGTTGGTTCGCGTCGGCCAGGGTGTAGTAAATCCGGGAGCCGTCCGCCGACCAGGTCGGGAAGAGTGCTTTTTCGCCCGCCGGCGTCAGCCAGCGCGGAAAGGCGGGCCGGTCGACGTCCATGACCGCCAGCCTGACGGTATTGCCATCGCCGATCCCATAAACGATGGCGCGCTCAGCCGGATGCACATCCGGGTTCAGGTGCGCCATCCAGCCCTGCTCAGTCAGAACCTGCCCGTCCGTTCCGTCCGCGTTCCGAAGCCTCAGAGCCAGCGCGGGTCCAATCGCCTCCTGATAGACGATCCGCCCGTCGCTCAGCGCTCTCGCCGCGCGCGCCGCCCGGGCGCCGGATGTCACGGCTTCGTCTGCGCCCGTCTCGAAATCTCGACGCCAAAGATCCAGCCGTCCCCCGCGCGCCGAGGTGTAGATCAGGAAACGTCCATCCCGCGTGAACTCCGGGTCGAGGTCGATCGCGGGGGTGTCGATCTCGGACAGGACCGTGCCATCCCGACCGGCGATGACGATGGCGGTGTCGGATCCGCTGTCACGGACGAAGGCAATGCGCTGTCCGTCGGGCGACCACCGCGGCCGCGCATCGACGGCGCTTCCATCGGTGAGCCGCCGCGCGACGCCACTGTCGAGGTCAAGCAACCAGATCCAGCCCTGATGCGCGAAAGCGACCGTGGCTCCGTCGGGAGATACGGCTGGATAGATGGGCCCCGACGAGAGGATCGGCAAGTTTTCCTGCTCAAGGTAGAGCTGGTGCCCGAAGCCTTCGACCTTTGGATATCGATGGGTCCACTGCGCCGACACTGCGGCGGCAGAAGCGAGCCAGACCGCCGTCGCCAATAGCGCCAGGGCACTCGTTCGGATCATCGTCATGGAAATCACTTTCAATCACTCGAGGTGAGTGTCTCCTAAGCTGCAGAGCCTGACAATGACGGCGAGGCGAGGCCGTAGGCCCGTCTTGACCAGCCGCAGCGAACAGGCCGTTGTGCGCCAGAAGCGACCATTTTGGCACGAACGGAAATGCGACATTCACCGTCTGGTGTTTGACCTGCCTCGGCTTGACTAGATTTCGTAATGCGGGGGTTACGTCACGGTCTACAACACCTTCAACATTCAGCGCCATCTGATCAGCAGGTCCACCCTTCGCCGTTTCCGTCCCAAGGAAGCGTCTGCCTGGGCGGCTGCGATTGCCTGTCCAGGCAGGGTTGGGGGCTTGTCGACTTGCCGCAGTGCCGGACAACACCCTTTCGGCAGGGTAGAGCGGCTTTCGACTTCGTGGGATTAATCTGAGAAGCCTCCGGCGTAATGTTGCCGGATCGACTACCGGTAAGCCTCACCGGGCCAGGCGTTCCGTCTCTGCCGAAATGAGGACCACTAACCCGTTCGGATACCAGTGAAATGCTAGGTCCCCCCAGAGCCCCCCGTTGACGCTTCTGCGGGCCAATACACTGCCGAAACCCTCTCGCTTGGGCGGTGCCGTGATCACGGGTCCGCCCTTCTCTTCCCACGAGAGAGTGAGGCGTCCCTTGGCCACCACCCACGAAATGCGGACACGCCCGCCGGAGACCGAGAGGGCGCCGTACTTGGCCGCGTTTGTCGCCAACTCATGCACCACGAGCGCGATGTTCGTGGCGGCCTCCGCGCCGACCGCAATTTCTGGCCCGTAAATTTCGGTGCGCGCGCTGTCGCCGGTTCCCGCCGGATCGGCATAGGGCGAGAGAACTTGTCGGATCAATTCGCCTAGGGTGGTTTCCCGCTTGGTGGCTGGGGCTACTGAATGCCCCGGCCTGATCAATTGGTGGGCGCTGGCGAGCGCGCCCAGCCGGCCTTGAATGGTCTGGGCCAACTCCTTGGGCGTCGTCGCTGACCTGGCGCTCAACGTCACCATCCCTCCGACGATGGCAAACAGGTTCTTGATCCGGTGATCCATCTCGTTGAGGAGCAGCTCCTGCTGTTCCTCATGATGTCTGCGCAGGCTCACGTCGAGGAAGATCACACCGACTTTCAGGACGGCTTCATCCTCAAAGCGAAAGGCGAACAACTCCAAGGTTCGCCCCTGCGATGCCAGATCGCGCTCGAAACGGATCGGCTCTCCCGTCGCCATGACCGCGTCGTAGGTGTCGAACCATTCTTGGGGCTCCTCAGGAAACGCTTCCCGAACGGTCTTGCCAACGACGCCGCCGACACCGGTTTGTTTTTCAAAGCCTGCATTGGCAGAGAGGTAGCGGAAGTCGCTCGGCTCGCCGGCGCGAGTATCGAGCTTTTCTAGTGTGCAGAAGCCCTCGTCGATAAACTCGAAGAGCATCCGAAATCGCGCCTCGCTCGCGCGGACGGCGTCCTGTGCTGCCCGGCGCTCGGTGACGTCGAAAAAGCTGTTGATTGCCCCGGTGATTTCTCCGCGCTGGTTCTTTAGCGGACGGATATTCTTGAGCACGGTAATCCGCGTGCCGTCAGGCCGCTCGACGTGCACTTCCACGTCCCGCGCCTCTGGTATCTTGCCGCTCAACACGTCAGCCATGGGACACTGGTCGTGGGACATGTAACCGCCGTCCAACCAGAACATCTTGACTGCGCCAGAAAACCGTTCGTCTTTATCCCCTGCCGTTGGCTGGCGCCCCCACAGTTCGACGCAGCGGCGGTTGAAATTCTGAATTACACCCGAGGCATTGCAGGAATAGATGGCCACGGGCCCCATCTCGAACAGGGCGCGATAGCGTTCGTCGCTTTCGTGGAGCGTCGCCTCCGCCAGCTTGCGCTCGATGATTTCGCGCCGCAGTTTGGCGTTTAACTCCTCTGTGAGGCCGACGAGTTCTTGCTGGCGAAGCGAACTGAGGACCAACGCCTCGTTCATCGCGACCGTATCTTTATGGAACTGCGTGGCTTTGGTCACTTGGATCATCACCCCGACGAGACGCTCGTCTACCTAAACACCTACACCACAAACGTAAGGCCGCCGCTGGGAATCGGACGGGCGGCGAGGCTTGGCTGTGCCCTCATCGAGGGTCGGCGCGGCCCGGATTACCCTGTCACCCGCGCTGAGGACCGGACCTCAAGATTGCTCGCGGCCGAGCTTCTATTTCGCAGCTCTAGCCTTGGACTTAGCCTTCGGCTCCGGAGGGAGCTCTGCCTTTTGCGCCGGGCGCGGGCCGGTTCGCGTCGGAATCCCGGTGGTCAGTCCGTCGTAGTCGGTAGACCGAGGCTGGATGACGACCACGCCCTTGTCGGTGATGACATATTCGCGGATGTCCTTGCTGTGGTTGCCGCCGCGCATCTTGATCACGACCATGACCTTCCGAAGCTGGCCATCTATTTCCACGTAGCGCATCCGGATGATGTCATCGGTCAGGAACGAGATGGTATAGTGGCTAAAGGAGAACCCGGTGAACGTGTCCTCCACTTCGACAGTGCTGAGAATCGTGACCCCGGCCCCCGTCAGCGCCACGATCAGCCGGTAGAGTGACTCGCGAAAGTCCTCGCGGAAACCGGGCGCCAGCGCCATCTCGAGACTCACGAGCGAATCGATCACCAGACGTTTCGCGCCGACCCTTTCGACGGCGTCGAGAATCTCCTGCATGGTTTCATCCACCGAGAGGTCGAGCGGACGAAGGTAGATGATTTCCAGATTTCCCTTCTCCAGCGGCGTCTTTAAATTCAATCCAAAGCTGTCGGCGCGATCAGTGTAGCCTTTCGGCCGTTCTTCGAAGATCGCCATGATCCCCGGCTCTCCATTGCGCAGTCCCGCGGCAATGAATTGCGTGGCCAGCGCCGTTTTGCCCGTCCCCGAAGGGCCGGCGATGAGCAAGCTGTCGCCTTCGAGAACGCCCCCGCCCATCATCTCGTCCAAATCAGGAATACCCATGGAAAGTCGCCGGCGCTTGGCCGGCTTTCCAGTTTTAGGGATGAATCCCAGCGTGCGCGAGAAGGCTTGCAACCCGTCGTCGTTAATGCGGACGGTGTGCAATCCCGGCACCGAACCCGACCCGCGCACTTTCAGAATTTGAAGTTTTCGCACCACGGAATTTCTTTCCACCTTCTGCGAAAGCCAGAAGAGGCCGTCGGCGATAGTGAACAGCGGATTGCCCTGGGTCTCTCCCTCGCTAAATTCGCCGACTAGAAATGTCGTGGCTTCCCAACTGGTCAGAAACTGGGTGAGCTGCTGAATGAAAGATTGCATCTCCATTTCGCCGCCAGCGGCCAGCGGTTTGCGCATTACAGTGCGAAAGGAGTCCACCACCACGACCCCCGGATTGATTGTCGTGACCTGTTTGATAATTTCAGCGAGGACCGCGTTCAAATCTTGATTCAACACCAGGTCGCTGAGATTGATAAAGCGGACGGCTTTGCCCAACTTGGAGGCTTCGAAGAAGGAAAACTGTTGCTGGTAGCGCAACATTTTTATGGCGGGCTCACCGAGGACGGTGAAAAAGAGCGCGGGCTTTTCCGCCGTCGCGTTGGCGAAAACGATCTGATGCGCCATCGTAGTTTTGCCGCAACCGGGCATGCCGGCGATGACGTTAAACGAAAATTCCGGGATGCCGCCGCCCAGGATGTCGTCGAGACCGCGAACGCCGGTCGGCAGTTTGCGGATCGTGACCCTTGCCGGTTGGCTTGAGGCATTGTCCGCCAGTTTGCGGGCAGCCGCGGCGCTAATTTTTTTTGCCATTTTAGCCTTCCGGAGCCAACTGCAAGTCGTTGATGTTGCTCAACAATTGGAGAGTTAGTTCATCGCCAATCAAACTAACCAGAAGTCCGAGCAGTCGGGCGAGCAAAACAATCCCGGCATTGGAAATTTCCTCCGGTTTCGCTTTGGCTTCAAGTTCGTTCAGACCTTCAAAAGAGCCGTCCGCTTTAACATGCAGCTCAGCCAGCCAAGCGACTTCCGCGCCGGCTAGCACAAGTGCGCGCGAAAGCAGCGCACGAAACCCGGCAGCGCCCATTAGCGCGCCGAAATGCGGGGCCAAATTTTCGATGACGACAAAGGCCGCTGTGGGTTTTGATCTGGAAGACGCATTTCGGCTCATCTCCTCAGCGATGAGATGCTCAGCGTACATACGCAGTTTCGGCGTCGCTCGGTTCATTCGGGAGCGCGTTTGAACGCGACGCTCGTCGGGGGGAAATTCGCGTGCGGCCCTAGATGCGCCAACATGAGAGCTTTGGCCGTTTTCGTTGCCATGGTGCGACTGCCTCGGAACGGGCCAGTCTTAGTCTTGCACCATTAAAGCGCGAGTGGCGAATCTTTGCGCGGTCCGGAGGGTGTTTTTAGGTTAAAGCCATGATTGGTGCCCCGGTTGAATTTAAGTCTACTTCGGCGACAGGTTCCGTTGAACTTGGACGTGTCGATTCGCTGAAACCATGAACTTTTTGCCGCGCAGAGACAGATTTGGGCTCAAACTAGGTGGTGCGGACAAAGTGTCTGATCCACAGTCGGATGGATGCGACGACGACGAAGCCGAGGAAGCTGTCGGCGGTCTTGTCGTATCGGGTAGCCAGTCGTCGGCTGTGTTTGAGCTTTGAGAAGCAT
>NZ_JAFCVJ010000046.1:0-11811 GCF_049896985.1 Brevundimonas sp. SL161
GAAGAACGCCCACTCCGCATCCGACATCAAACCACGAACCATGGCTGCTCTCCGCAAAGAACAGCCTTGAATCAGCGATCAGCTGATTTGGGAATCCACTTTGTCCACATCACCTAGACGGATGGCTCTCCCACAACGGGCGAAGAACGCCGAGCACATCGTCGGTCTGTATTCGGTCGACTCGCGACGCCCGCAGACTGTCTGCGTAGCCGCCTTCTCCTATCGAGCGCTTCCACCTAGCGATCGAATTGTCCGATCGGACCGAAGCCTTTCGATCCTCGATGAAAGCGTCAGCCATCTCACCAAAGGTCGGCGTATCGAGGCGAGTTCGCCGGCGGGCAATGGGATCAATTCCGTCCGCGACGCTCTCGCGGGCCGCCTGCGCTTTCTCCCTCGCGCGGGCTAGGCCAACCGCTGGAGGAGCGCCGAGGCCCATTTCGCGCCGTCGCCCCTCAAGGGAGAAAATGTAGACACATGATCTCGCATTCCCACCCTGAACTCGAAGGTACAGTCCTGCGCCATCCGCATAAATGCCTGGCCTCTTTTGACAGGCGACCGCTCTCGCGGAGAGCCGATGCATTGGTCGTGTCAAGCAAACCTCACTGCCTCATTCATAACTCCGTTCATAAATTTGGCGCTGGATTGGGGCGCACATCCATGAACGGTGCCAGCTTACCATGGAATGATAAGTATCGGAAATCAAACAGCTTTTGGACGGATTTGCACACACTTGGACACGGGCGGACATGACTCACAAGCTTTCCGGGCGCGCCATTTTCTCCCCCACACCTGTAAACACTGCGGATTTACCGTCTGGGGGACCGTCTTCGGACGATTGCTACACAACCCTGCTACACAATCCCGACCACGATCTGGGATCAAGCTCCCGTAAACCCTCGGGAAAACAGCGGGGCGACTGCTACACAAACGATCCCACATCCTGTGGCGAGCCGGTAGGCTTTATTGCCGGCGACGAGTGCCGACACCGCTGCTGACGATTGTGGGCAAGAGGGAAATCTGGCGGTCGTTGGGGACGGACAGCCCCACGGTCGCCCTGCGTCGTTCCCATGAAATCGCCGCCTCGATTGAGCGATATTTTGAGGCTGCTCGTTCGCAAGCCGGGCTACCGGTCGATCACAAAATTCTGTCGATGGCCGATGCGAAACTGGCGATCCGCGCCGAGGCTTCTTCTACCGAGGCGGTCGTCAGCCTGACGCTCCGCGAGGTCTACGACACCTACATGACTGACCCCACTCGGGACTGGTCGCCACGAACAAGGATGGCTTACGAGACAACTCGGAGACAGGCTCTGTCCCTCTTGGGTAGCGATACGCCTATCCGTTCCATCACCCGCGCACACTGTCGGGAAATGATCGAGCTTCTGCGCTGGCTCGATCATTTGCGCGGCTGATGTCGCGGCGGCTTGAACGTAGGCTTAGGCCGACCCCATGGCCTTGATTAGGCCGATCTCGGTGTCGCTGATGCTCCGCCTTGCCATCAAAGAGACCTGGAAAACCTTCTGCACCTCGTCGCCGAAGTGGTTGATGACCTTGACGCAGACGCGGCCGGTGGACGGCCTTGGGAAAGCGCGGCTGACGGTGGAGTTAAGTTCGGACCAGGCCTCCAAGTCGATCTCCGCCCTGAATGCCCGCTTCAGGCTCTCGTAGACCCAACATCGGCCGGTGGCGGTCTTGCCCTTGGCCAGGACCGGCACGGTGGTGTCGTCGCCATGCAGCCGCTCGGCGGCGAACACATGGGCCTCGAGGCGCTCGAAGATCGGCGCCATCACTGTGCAGACCGCGCCCACCTGGTCGGCGAGGGTGGACAGGCTCAGGGGCACGCCTTCGCGGGCATAGCGCTCGGCCTGGCGGTTGAGGGGTTGATGCTGGCCGAACTTCTCGAAGGCGATCATCGCCAGCAGGCTTGGGCCGGCCCAGCCGCGCGGGATCACATGGAACGGCGCTGGCGCCTGGCTGATCTTCTCGCAGTCGCGGCAGGTGAACTTCTCGCGCACATGCTGGATCACCTTCCACGATCTGGGGACCACCTCCAGCGTCTCGGTGACATCCTCGCCGAGCCTGCTCAGGCGCGTGCCCCCGCAGCACAGACAGACACCGGATCCCGGCACGATGACCCGCTCTCGGGGCAGATGCTCCGGGAACGGCTTGCGGGCGGGCCGCTGGCGCGTGAAGGCCGCCACCGTCGTGGTCTTGGCGGCAGCCGCCTCGGCGGCGATCTCGTCCTCGGTGGCCGAGGCCTCCAGCTCTTCGAGCTGCAGCTCCATCTGATCCAGCAGCCGGGCGGTGCGCTCGGCGTGCGGGCCGTACCGCTGACGGTTGAGCTTGGCGATCTCCAGCTTCAGGTGCGCGATCAGGGCCTGGTCATCGGACCGCTGGGCGCGGGCCTCGGCGAGCTCGGTCTGCGCCCTCGCCAACGCCGCCTTCAGCGCTTCAAGGTCTTGCGCGGTGGGGGTCGGCTCGGCGTCCATGACTCGGATAGAATCATAAAACTCGCCGCTTGAGGCGCCCCTATCTGCACGCCCGACGAAGTTTTTTGCGCCTCAGCCCGCCGCCTGCGGCCGCCAGGTGAGCTGCGGGTTACGCCAGTCGATACCCTCCAGCAGATAGCTCATCTGACCGGCGGTGAGCGCCACCACGCCGCCCACGGTCTGGGGCCAGATGAACCGTCCGCGATCCAGCCGCTTGGCATAGAGCGACAGCCCGATCCCATCGTGCCAAACCGCCTTGATCAGCGATCCGCCGCGGCCCCGGAAGACATAGACGTCGCCCGCGAACGGGTCTCGGCCCAGGGCTTCCTGCACCAGCAGGACCAAACCCGGCATGCCCTTGCGCATATCCGTATGGCCGCTGGCGATCCACACCCGGACCCCGCTCGGGATCGGGATCATCGCAACGCCCGCAGCGCCGCGCTGACCATGGAAGCCGACGCGGCCGGGCAAATCGTCACCCGGGCTCCGCCGCGCAGCTCGACGATGATCGCCGGCTCCGATCGAGCCGCAGGCTCCTGGGCGCCCGGCGCATCGACAATCAGCGCCGGGACAAACTGCGCTTCGGCCCGCGCCGCCACAACCTCCCGGCGCCACTTGTAGATCAGGCTGGTCGAGACGTCGTACTCGCGCGACACATCGGCCACGACCGCCCCAGGCGTGAAGGCGGCCATCAAGATCCGGCGCCGATCCTCATCGCTCCACCGACGCCGGCGCTCCGGCCCCGTCATCACCATCACATGGGGCATGCTGCACAGCTATCAGCGCTCATAAGGACTCCTTACCAGCGCAGCATCCCGGCCCCACCCCGTCCCCGCAAGGCGGCCCTCACCGGAGGGGTACGTAGTCGCAGGCGAGGGCCGGCCGCAGGCCGGCCCCGGTTGATCTGATAACGACCAACCTAGCGGGCTCTGAACGGGTTCGCCGCCATTCCCGCCACCGCCCTCGATCCGCCCCTCCGGCGGCTTCTCCGACGGTCCCGAGGCTTTATGGGTCCCGGTCCCCAAAACCCATTCCGCGATCTCAGGCCGCCTTCGCTACGGGCTGATCTAGCGAACTTGACGCCACGATCGACCGGAAGTTCTCCAGGATTTCCGGATGGCGCGTTTCAAGGAAACGGACGATCTCCGGCTTGGTCAGGATGCGTTCCAAGAACCCAGAAGCGATAACGAGCAGCAGCATGTCGTCGCCGTAAGACACTTCGAGCTCCTTATAGTCATGGTTGACGGAAGCCATTTCGCGCTCAATCCGAGCCATCTGCTCGGCGTTCAGCCCTGTCGCCTTTTTCAGCTGGTCCGGCCGATGAAGCTCCGAAGGTTTGGTCGTCGCCAGCAGAGCCTTGGCGTAGTTGGCACCGTAATTGTTGGCTGACACCATGAGCTCGGCGACCTCAAGCTGGCGGATTGGCTTCATCTTTTTGAGGGCTTGGAAGGCGTGGGTGCCGACTGGCTTATCCTTTGGAAGCTCAGTGACGTCGGCGCTGATCCCGTTGAGGAGATCGCGGCGTTGCCGAATGGCGCCGACATCGACGTCTAGCGCGCGGGCAAGCTTTTGCTCGGAAACGCCGCGCTCCAGAGCCCGCACAATCATGTAGTGCTCCTGGATCGTGGCAAGCCGGTTTACCCGCTTGTTGTACGTAAATGCCTCATCATCATCGGCGATGAGACAGCGCGCTTCGTGGGTGCCTTGATCTCGCAGTGCGCTCAACCGGACGTGGCCGTCGAGAAGTAAAAGCGGACGACCGCTTTTGGCTCTTGATACGACGAGGGGTTCGACCAACCCCACCTCAGCGATCGACGCGGCGATACGTTTGTATTTCGTCGACTCTTTCAGCGCCGCCGACAGCATTTTCGACGGCAAGATGTCGTCGAGCGGGAAGACCCGAACGGGCTGCTCGAACGAGATTTTGACGTGCTCTGTCACACCTACACCCGCTCGTGACCAATCCGCTCAGCCAAGGCTGACGGGACGGTGGTGAGACCCTCGGCTCGCATCAGCGCTACGAAATGATCATCGTCGAGCAGACGCTTCATGGCGTTGGTCACAAAGAGTAGCCGGCTACGCGCAATGGCTGCACGCCGGACGAGTTGCTTTTGGCGTTCAGTTTCTCGCTGAAGGGAGCGGATCAGAGCATCTGATGTCACGCGTTTGAAAGCGCGCTGGGGCACTTTATGGCGATGCACGCCTTTGCCGCTTGTGTTGCGCTGCTCGATGATCTGCCTGATCGCCAGGACCTGATTGCCTGGGATCGCCTTTTCTTCGTACAGCAGCGCTAAGGCTTGCTGCACTTCGCCTTCCTTCGCTCTGGCGATCTCCATCGCAATGGTGTGCGGAATAACGCCGCGCTCCACGGCGTTGATCAGCTTCTCTTCGCCGTTTTCAAGGAGGTAGCAAATCGCGCCAACGTACTCGTTGCTGAAGTCTACCTTCGACGCGATCTCGCTGTGGGAGTAGCCGCGCTCTCGTAGCGATCCAATCGCACGAACGAGTTCCAGGGGGGTGTGTTGACGGCGCGCAAGATTTTCGACCAAGCTCATAACGAGGCAATCGTCTTCGCTGGCGTCGACAATGATTGCGGGAATTTCGGCTTGGCCGAGCGCGATGAAGGCCTCTAGCCTCCCCTGACCGCAGACCAAATCGTAGCGTGCTTTGCCGGGCCGCTGACTAACCGTGATCGGCTTCTTCAGGCCCAGATGGGCGATGCTCGTGACGAGCTCCTGAAAGATGCGCTTGTTACGAACGCGTGGGTTCAAAATCGTCACCGCATCTACCTGGATCATGCGGATCTCGGGGACGGTCTCTGTCATGCTGCACGCAGCGCTGAGCGACGGGTCAGGTCGAAAAAGGGGTCGAGAGTCTCAAAGCGATAGGCGTCGAGCACCACACCGTTTTCCGGGGCGAGTTTGAGATTAGCCGCGTTCCCTACGTCGGTCCAAGGCAGCAGATAGTAGTCGCGGATGGCCTCGTTCCCCGCGTTCATCCGAACGGCAATCGTGATGTCAGGGCGGAGACCCTGGTCTAAGCGGACCTTCCAACGCAGACCGCCGGCCGGCGTCTCGTTGCACCTGACGATAACGACCGAAGTGGAGAATTCGTCATTCACCCGCAGAAGGTCGCTTGCTTCGTCCCGGCGGACCGTCGCGCCCAATTCAACGATCTGCTGCGTCACGGAAGCGACGACATCGGGATGCATTGCACGCAGGGCCCGGTTCGTTTCGACATACCTGTAGTCTCGCCCGGGGGAGTAGCCGACGAGCTGGTAGGCGCGTATCAAGCTTCCGAAACGCTGGCGAAAGGTCGAGCTGGACGGCATGTCCTCGACCTCGTCGATCACGATGCCGGACAGCCATCCTTTTTCTGCCAGCAGCGTCGATAGGTGGTCGAGCAGTTCCTGGTCGCTGAACCGCTTCGAGCGATCCTGTACAATGCGCTGAGCGGCCTCGAAGAAATCTCGATCAACGATACCCTCGAACACACCGTCAGCCCGAACCCACATGTCCGGCGTGTTAGTGACCCGTCGCGCCTTCAGCTTGTAAGAGATGCGGTTGTAAACGTTGTTGCCGACGTATTTTTCGTTGGTGAGGATCTGGTGGACGACCCCTCGGGTCCAGCGGCGACCAAGGTCGGTCAGCCAACCCTCGGCGTTCAATGCGGCGGCGATCTCGCTTTCCGTTCTCCTCTGCACAACGAACATGCGGTAAAGGCGCCGGACGAGTTCAACCTCTTCTGGCGGACCCGGAGTTAGGATCACTCGATCGGTCTGAAGACTTTTCTGTTCCCCTCGGTTCAGTTCGGCCTTCGTCTCGCCGCGGTCATCAACCAGCCGACGCCGTAGCCCGAAGCCTGCGGCGCCGCCCTGGCGAAAACCGAGAGTAATCAGCCGACATTGCCCGGTGAAAACCTTGGCAGAAAGCTCGCGGCTGTACTCGCCAGCCATCGCACGCTTCATGCTCTTGATGATCGTTGCGCTCAGGCTGCCATCATTTTCGAACTGCTCGGCGCAATACTGAATGGTGATGCCGGCTTCGCGGCAGATGAACTCGTGGTAGGCGCTCTCGTCAGTGTCCTGAAACCGGCCCCACCGGCTGACGTCGTAGACCAGAATAACGGTAAAGTTTGCGGCGCCGCTGCGGACATCAGCGAGCAACTGCTGAAGCGCCACGCGGCCTTCAAGCCGAAGCCCACTTTTTCCGGCGTCGGCGTATGTTTTTACGATCCCCATCCCGCGTGCTTCCGCGTAGCAGGCGATGATCTCAGCTTGGTTTTCAGTCGAGTATTTCTGGTGCTCCGTCGACATACGGACGTACTGCACCGCCCGGATCATTTTCCGACCAGAGTCACCATCTTCGTTGGTCACTAACGTCATAATACGAGCGCCAAAATCACCGCCGGCTAACAGCCGGAACTGCCTTGAGAACGACGACCGTACGAGGAGGTTGGTGGAATGTCGTTTCAGAAAAAGGACCGAACTTTTCAGTCCAAAAAGGGAAAATCTTTTCACGAGCCACCGGACTATGATCCTTGGCCCTTCGCCGAGGTCATCGCCGGTGCCATGCAGAGCGAATGGGGATCGACCCCGTCCGCTCGCAAAGAGGTTTGCCGGATCACCGGGGCGAATGAGCGTGCCGTCCGGAACTGGTTCGAAGGGAAGAACGGGCCGAGCGGCGAAAACCTTGTCGCTCCGCTTCGCCATTCAGACGCCGTTCTAGCGGTAGTTTTAGAGCATGCCGGCCGAGAGCACTTGGTCCAAGCGATGAGCGTGATAGGCTTGAGTGACCGCTTGAAAGAGATCGTCGACAACATCGACGCTATAACGCCTCATTGAGTCCAAGCTTCATTGGCGACGGGAGGGCTTAGTCCAGTCTTTTGTGGCGAAAGCGGCTGCGCTGAGTGGCAGGCAGCGTTGGCAAGTCGTTGTTTTTGTTCGACGCACAGTCCAACCTTCTATGCCGCCCGACAATTCTTTCAATGACATTGCAGAGCTTGTGACCTGCCTCGATGTCTCGCCGCAGCGGTTGGAACTGTAACAGCCGCTCGACGCCCGTCGTCGACCTTGAATTCGCGTCGGTTCCCTGCGGCTCTTGCATCTCGGGCTCCTTGGCCTGACCGCTCCTTCATGGCCGAGGTTGCCGCGGGTGGTGGCCGACGCCGGTGGGGTGGGGCGGCTCAAGGTCTACGTGGCAAGCCCCGAGCGCTTACCTTCTCTGTCAGGCAAGGCTAGGCTGCCGGAATGCAGGAACCATCAAACCCGACCCGGCTGAGGATCCGTGCCCCGGACGACTGGCACGTTCATCTTCGCGACGGCCCGATGTTGGGGTCGATTGTCGACCACACGGCGCGCCAGTTCCGGCGCGCGATCGTCATGCCCAATCTGACGCCGCCGATCACCATGGTCGCCGCCGCCGAGGCCTATCGGGTGCGAATCCGTGAGGCTTTGGATCCCGGTCTCGCGTTCGAACCCTTAATGATCTGCTATCTCACCGACGACTCTGATCCCGATGAGATCGCGCGCGGATATGAGGCCGGAGTGTTCACCGCCTGCAAACTCTATCCCGCCCATGCGACCACCAATGCCGATCACGGCGTCACCGACATCCGCAAAATCTATTCTGTGCTGGAGCGACTGCAGCGGCTCGGCATGCCTTTGCTGCTCCACGGAGAGGTGACGGACCCGGACGTCGACGTCTTCGATCGTGAAGCGGTCTTCATAGAGCGCGTTTACTCGAAGATCGCCGTCGATTTCCCGGCGCTCAGAACGGTGTTCGAGCACATCACCACCTCTGATGCGGTCGCGTTTGTCGAGAGCGGAGGCCCGAACCTGGCGGCGACCATCACGCCCCATCATCTGCGGATCAATCGCAACGCCATGTTCGCGGGCGGCATTCGCCCGCACCTCTATTGTCTGCCGGTGGCCAAGCGCGAGCGGCACAGGCTCGCCCTGCGGCGCGCGGCCATGTCAGGGTCGCCGAAATTCTTTCTCGGGACGGATTCTGCGCCGCACCTGATCGGACGAAAAGAGTCCGCTTGCGGCTGCGCCGGCATCTTCAACGCGCCTTTCGCGATCGAGAGCTATGCCGCGACGTTCGACGAAGACGGCGCGCTGGACAAACTCGAGGCCTTCGCCTCCGAACATGGCCCGCGCTTCTACGGCCTGCCGCTGAACACCGACAGCATCGTCTTGGAACGGGTCGATGTCGTCGTTCCCCAGCGGATCAACATGCTGCCCGAGGGCGAAGTCGTGCCGTTCCAGGCGGGCGAGACCCTGCCCTGGAGGCTTTGCGATGTCGCGCCGATTGCGTGACCGGCCTCACGGTCTCGGAGCAGCTCGTCGCGTCATCACCGGGCCTCATAGCAAGGCGAGTGGCGCAACAAGAGGCTGCTCCGCGACACGATCAGATTGGCGAGTATCTGGAGGTCATTGGTCAGATCGATCGGATCCTCGATCAATGAGGACTTCAGGGCCGACTTGAGCCATGGGCTCATGTCGGGGTGTTCCAGAACCCAGTGAATGTGCGCGTCGATCGTCTCCAGATCTGCGCAAGGCGTATCGATTCTCTGGCCCATGGAAGGCTCCGTTCCGTTTTCCGGGTCTGGGAATTGCAATCGCCGCAAGAGCGAAGAACGGCATGGGCCCTCAGTGCAGCGCAGGGACCGGCGCGGCCTCGGGCATCATCGAGGAATGCAGATGGTCGATCTTCCAGGCGTCGTCCTCGAACCGGTAGATGAACGAGTAGCGGGCGTGGACGTCACGCGTCTGACCCGTCGCCGCGTCGGTCAGGGTGACCGTCCAGGTCCCGACCCGCGAGGCGGTGTGGCAGTCGACCTCGATGGCGCTGGTATCGAGCCGCGCCACGGGCTGATTTCTCAGGAAGCTGACGAAATAGTCCCGAACGCCGGCAGGCGTGGTGCGGGGCGTGTTGGAGACGGTCGGCAACAGAACCGGTTCACCGGTGAACAGGGCGGTCACGACATCAGGATCACGCGTGGCCCAGGCTTTGGAGAAGCGCCCGAACTGCGCTTCGATGTCGGCCGTCGTCGCGGCCGGACAGGTCTGCGTCGTCTGGGACGTGGGCATCGCCCGGGCTGACATCGGCGCACCCGTCGAGATCAGGGCGGCGGCAGTGATGAGGGAAAGGATGTTCATACTGGCTCCGTGAGAAGTCCGGCGATTTCCGGAGGATGGTCTTGGGGATGAAGGGGGTTGGCGATTCGAGGGCGTATTCACCTCCAGAGCCAGACAGCCGCAGCGGTATAGAGGGCGATGCCGACCGTCAGGTTGAAGGGGAAGGTGATGGCCAGAGACGCCGTCACGAAGACGCCTGCGTCCGCCTTGGGCGCCGCAAGCCGCATGGCGGCGGGTACGGCGATATAGGATGCTGAGCCAGCCAGGATCGTGAGCAGGGCCGCGTTGCCGACGCCGAGCCCGACGAGCCGCGCCAGTCCAAGCGCAAGGCCTGCCGAGAGGAGGGGAAACCCTAGAGCAAAGGCGACGACTGCAGGGCTTAGTTTGCGCCCGCCCTCCATCAGCCTGCGCGCAGCAATCAGGCCGATGTCCAGCAGGAAGAAGCACAGCGCGCCCTGGAAAAGGGGGCCGACGAACAGTTCCAGCTTGGCCATCCCCGCCGCGCCCGCGACCAGGCCCACCAGAAAGCTGCCCAGCAGCATGATGGTGGCGGCGCCGAAGAAGACCTCCCTCAGGACCGCTCTGCGTTTCCCGGGCTCACCGCGGCCGGCGCCGTTCAGCAGAAGCAAGGCCGTGAGGATGGCCGGGGTCTCCATCAGGGCGAGGACGGCCGCCATATAGCCGCCCGATGCGAGACCGACGGCGGCAAGATGCTGCTGGCCGGCGGCGAAGGTCACCACCGAAACGGACCCGTAGGTGGCCGCGAGGGCGCAGGCCGTCGAACGATCGAGCCTCGGCATCCGTTTGAGAATGACGAAGGCGACGAGCGGCATCAGGGCGCTGAGCGCTATGCCGATGGCGCCGGCGGACAGGAAATCGCCATTCAGCCCCGCCGCGCGCGCCTCCACCCCGCCCTTGAAGCCGATGCAGAGCATCAGATAGAGCGACAGCGCCTTGGCGATCGGTTCCGGTATGGACAGGTCCGATCGCGCGAAGGCGGCGGCCGCGCCGAGGAAGAAGAACAGGATCGCGGGCGAGGTGAGGAGGGCGAGGCTGGCGGAAAGGTCGGGCATTCAGTGGCGTCCGTATGAGGCTGGCGTCCTCTGCCCTCGACGATTCATCCGATCCAGTTTATTAGAGTAATATTCTCTATAACGGATTCGAATGATGTGAAGTCGCGCCTGGTCAATCTCGAGCTCGACCTCCTTCGAACGTTCGTGACGGTCGTGGAAACGGGGAGCTTCACTCGGGCGGCCGCCCTGTTGGGACGAACCCAGCCCGCCGTCAGTCTGCAGATCCGCAGACTGGAGGATCAACTGAGGTCACCGCTTCTGGATCGGGCGGGCAAGGGCGTGGCCGTCACGACGGAAGGCGCCGGCCTGCTGCCGCAGGCGCGCCGGCTCTTGCGGTTGAACGACGAAATCGTTTCCACGCTCGGCGAGGGCGATCTGGAGGGCGAGGTACGGTTCGGCGCGCCAGAGGACGTCGCGACGATGCATCTGCCAGGCATCCTCGGTGGCTTTGCGCGCAACCATCCCCGCATCAAGCTGTCCGTGACGTGCGACTACACAGCCAATCTGCTCGACCAGATGTCACGCGGGCTGCTCGATCTCGCCCTGATCAAGCGTGAGCCGGTTGGGCCCGAGCTCGGCGTTCGGGTCTGGAGCGAGCCCCTGGTCTGGGTGGCGCTCGACCCGTCGATCCTGGAGGCGTCCCCTCTGCCCCTGATCGTCGCTCCGGCTCCTGACATCTATCGCAAGCGGGCGCTGGGCGCGCTGGAAGGGGCCGGCCTCGCCTTTCGCGCCTCCTTCACCTCGCCCAGTCTCGCGGGCCAGATGGCGGCGCTTCGGGCCGGCCTTGGCGTCGGTGTCCTGCCGGCCGCCATGGCCCCGCGTGACCTGACCGTTCTCGGCGACCCCCTGCCGCCGCTCAGCGACAGCGAGATCGCCCTGGTGTCCACGCGCGGCATGGGCGGACCCGCCGGGTTGTTGGCCCAGGAGGTTCTTCGCGCCCTGGAGCGCGGCCCGATGTCGTCATGACGCCAGTCCGTCAGGGCCGACACCATCACGCCGCTGATCGGGAAGCTCAGTGGGTCGGGCGTTCCGGCCCGTCCCGGGCGTCGCGGGTTCTGATCCAGGAATAGAGCATCGAGCCGCCGATCAGGGCGAGGGTCGCGATCAGG
>NZ_JAFCVJ010000047.1:0-11408 GCF_049896985.1 Brevundimonas sp. SL161
TCCCAGATTTCAGCCCTCTGGGCCGCCGAGTAATAGATCCGTCGCCGCTGCTTCATGACCCACGCTCCATCTCCGAAGAAAAGCTAGCGTGTTGCGGTCACCGGTTGAGCCCACCGTCGGGAGCGGTCATTCGCATCTGGTGCGAAAGCGGACATTCGGCATTTGCCCCGCAGAGCAGACTTCGCCAGCGTCCACCAAGGGTCGGGAGTGGACGTAAAATTTGGCGTTATGCGTATTTCACAACGCGCTTAGTTAGCGGGGACACAGCGGTATTCCCTTCCAAAGTTCTCTGCCTTCATGCCAGCTATCGCTTTGACGCACTCTTCGTAATCGTCGGTGTAGCCGAATATCAGACCAACCCGCTCCCACTCCGCGATCCCATTTTGCATTTCAATCCATTGGTCGGAACCGTAGCCGATGCGGGTTCGAGTGACTTGTTTTTCCATGGCATTGAAACCGGGGATCTCGTTCTTGTTCTCACACCCGGTGAGCGTACAAGCCATGAAGGCTGCCAACGAAAGACGGATCATTGGTCGCTCTCCGTATCTAACTCATGCTGGTTTGAAGGTTTGCGAAAATGGGCGGAGCACTAATAGCCGGGCTGTCCGTTTGGCTGATGTTTGTTCCCCAAGAACGAACACCGGCAACTGAGTCTTTGGCAATGATGGCTCATTGGAGATGCCAAGTCTGGTCAGGGATGATCGGAGACGAGGAAGCCGCTCTCACCCATTTTGATCGGGGGTATGCCAGCGGAAAACGGTTTGTGGCAGCGGTACGCGCAGGACAAATCGACCAAACAGATTTCGACAACACGGTGCCCGTCTATATTTCATTGTCCCTCCAAGGACCGTCGGACGATTTCGTACTTGGACGGCTCTACGAAATGACGATGGAAGAAGCGTACGACAAGATCGTGACCCGGGGAAAAGACGGGGTTCCGCTCCACCCGTCCGACTACGTCATGGATTCCGCGGTACAGTCGGTCATGGCCGGAGATCTAATTGGGTCGAGCAACTGCACCGCCTTGCGGGGTTCGTAGGCGTAGAACCGACCCTCCACTGTCCAAGTGGCCACTTCTCGTTAATGTCCGCAAAGGGTCGGGAGCAGACTGAGGCCTGATGCAGGAAGCGGACTTCCACTAACTCCAGCTAGCGGTCGCTGAAGAACCACCCCTCAAGGCACCGAATGACCAGAGGGACTTCGCGGCTGTCATAGCGGCCATCGGCTAGCCCCGCCTCCACTTCGTCCTTCACGGCTGCCCACCCTGCGGCACCACCGATTTTAGCGAGCAGGGGGTGTACCCTCGCGCTTTCTAGCGCCCGTATGCGGTTCAACAGGGCTTGCGCTGTAGCCACGGCTAGGGCCGCCCGTGGGGTCGTTCCCAGCAGTGACCGTCGCCTCCTGTGCTAACACGTGGGAAGACCCCCAGCTTGACGGGCACGTCATAGCCATCTGCGCGTACGTGAGGTTCGGGACCGAGAACTAAGACAGTTTTCCGCTTAGCCTCGATTGCAGCCATCAGGCTCGCGCCTCTAGTTCGACGATGCGGTGTTCCAGTTCCTCGACGGTCCTGACGGCGCTCAGTGCCTGAACCGCGTCGATGATTTGCTTGCCCACATCAGGCGGTACCTCGCCCAATGAGACGGCGCGAAGGATTTGTTCGACCTGTTGGCTGATCGACCCGGAGGGGTTGAAGTCGAAGTTCACAGTTTGCGATTGGCTGCGTAGTGTCGGGGCTACCCTAGACAGCACCAGAGACGCCGCGTGCATATCGCCCCCAAGAGCCGCCTCAATGACCACACGCGCGATAGCGGGCGCGTCATCTGCCAGCGCTTGGCTAACCTTGGTACGGCGATCCAGGACGCCGGGCGGGCGTCCCTTCGGGTTGGGGCTGGGACCGCCTTTCACCCAAGCCGGGTTGCCCTTGGGTGTCGACTGATAGCCTTCCATCCAGCTTGGCCGCGCGGGGTTCGGAGTAGCCTCTGTCATGATCTCAACTACGCCTCATCAAGCTTTTCACGATTAGCAGATAGAGCAAAATTCCAACGCGAGCGTCGACTCCTTCTGACATTGGGCTGAATACCTGCTGATGTGCTTGCTATTGGCTATAAGCTAGCTAATTAGCAAATAAATCCGCAACAAAAAACTACTTCAAATCAATCTGTTGCGTCCCCTCGGGCGGACTACGGCCTTCAAACCGCATATAAGCTGGTCGACGGCTTGGCGCGGCAGTGGTCAGTGAGATACCGTCCGACACATGTCCTCCACCTCGCCAGAACCAGTGAAAGCTCACTGCCCCGAATGCGATGGGCCCCGCGTTTGCGATGTTCACGGCGCGACCACTACCAAGTGGCATTGGGAATCCAGAGACGGTGCTCACTCTGTCGATGGAGGTGCCGACCACAGCCTCCTTCAGTGCAAAGGTTGCGAGACGGTGTTCTACGCCCAGTCCAGCTGGGATTCCGAGGATTACGACAACTGGTACGAAAATGACGGGTCGACCGGGGGCGCCTTGAACCGGGCCTTGACCACGTACCCCAAACCGAACAGCAAAACCAAACCACAGTGGTTCTCGACCGTTCAAGCCGCGGACCGCCAGCTTGGCCAAATTCTGGATGAGACCTATCTCGCCTACGACGCGGGCCTGCTCATTCTGGCGACGGTCGGTATACGGACTGCGATTGACCGAACAACTGAACTACTGAAGATCGACGCCGCGAAATCATTCCAGCAAAAGCTTGAGGAGCTGCAGAGTGGCGGCTGGATCGGGGACACTGAGAAACAGATACTCGGCGTCGTCATAGACGCTGGCAGTGCGGCGGCTCACAGGGGATGGAGTCCCGAACCCGAAGAAGCCGCCCAGCTGATAACGGTGATGGAAGTGTTCCTGCAGAAGGCGTTCATCGTCGAGAAAAAGGCGCTCGGGCTGAAGGCGTCTATTCCAGCACGACCAGCGCGTCAGCGAGCGATGAAAACTCCTGAGGCACCTACTCCTCGTCCCCCGGTCTCGAAACTTTTCCCCGGCACAGGTACCGGAACCTGACTCGGTAGTGCGCCGCCGCCCCCGGACACAACTGCGGTACAACGGCTACAACAGCTACCACCGAGTTTGATATGAAATCCCCATAGGGTTTGTCGGTTGTAACCGTTGTGCCGGTTGTTCCACCTCAGTGTTAGGGGGCTCACGGCACAGTTGGTGTGGTCATACGCACATACGTGATCCGGTTATTGACCCCGTGATTGATCGAGACGCGGTACATGAAGGCGCTCAACAGCAGCTGACCATCCACCTTCAGCCAGACACGCCGGTCTATGGAGCGACCGAACCGCTGCTGGACCATGTCGCGGGTCACAGGCTCTACGGCCGTGGTCACCATCTCCACGACACAGGCGACCACGTTGTCAGTTAGAGACGGAGGTCGCAGTCCCGCCGTGTTGTCATTGACATCGTCGTCCTTGGGGCGGCGTGTGGCCTCCTCGTAGAGGTCCATCGACTGTTCCTCGCCCCAAACAATCGCACCCGGCTGAACCTGACAAAGCACCGAGTCCGCTCCCTCCTCACGCGCCTGCAGAACATGGACTGGCGCAGTTTTGTAAGCCATGCCGAACGCCTGCGTCAGGTTCGACTTAGCCACACGCATGACATAGGCGTGCTCCTCTCGGCGGTCGCGGGCGTGGACGAATGACAGGCGCGGTGAATTAGTCCAGGCACTCGCACCCGCCACGGTGTCTGCGAAGTACTCGTGCTTTCCCTTGTTGGAATGCTGGATGAAAGCCATGGTCAGGCCGTGCGCCTCAGCCAAGGCTTGGAGATAGCCCAGAAGCCTCTTCACGGCGGCGTCGTCGTTAGGGCTCTCACCCTTCGCCCACGCCGTGAGCCCCACAGCAGTGTCTAGCACGACGAGCCGTAGGGGAGGCATTCCTGCCTCAGCGAAGCCCTCCTTTGCTTTTCTGATGGACGGCTCCAGGTGCTCATAGATGTTGAAGCTAGACCCTATAATCCGACCCTGAGTGTCCGTCTTACTCGCGACCGCAGTTACGACTGCGAGGGTGCCACTCGCGCCCCCGGCCTTGATGTGGCGGACTTTGATCCAGTCCGTAAGCTCTTCAACGCTGACCCACATGGTCGAAGCGGAGCGGCTGACATGGGCCGCCATAGTTGCGAGGAACGAGGACTTTGCTGTGCCACCACGGCCTGCGAAGCAAACTAGGCAGCTGGCGGGCAGGAACGGGTCCAGGAGGAACTCTAGCTTCACCGTTGCCGTGTCGGTCGCCATGGCAAATTGCAATGTGATGGTGGAAGGGTCCGCGAGCGGGGGGCGAGCTACAACCGTGGTCAGTTTCGCGCGCTCCAGCTTCGCCAGTTCGGCTTGCGCCTTCGCCTCTTCCTGACGCGTTATGCCATCTACGATTTGGACGGTGCGGGATTCAGCCGCATCCTTCTCTGCGTGGTTCACGAAGAACCCCAGCCGGGGGTCACGTCGGTTTCCCGCTTGGTAATCTCGCTCAGCGTCGAGCCAAGGGTCGGTGACCTCCCAGGATTCGTCGCTGGGCGCTGAGCCGGGGTTTCTGCTGGTCCTGCTCGGGCCAACCCAAGCCCCCGACTGTGGGGGCGGCGCTGGGGACTCTAGGGGGAGTTGGCCGCTCGGGCCAGCCTGTCCTACGCTCTGCGTGGTCATTGTCCTGCATCGGTATCTGTGGCCGCCACTTCCGAAACGGCCAGGTAAGTCCCGGGCCGTAGTTCGTGAGCGCTATGATTGGGCTAGGCGGCAATTGCTTCAGGGCTCAAAACCGGACGGGAGCGCTCTTGGATACGAGCGTCACCGCCTCTGGTTCAGTGTTTGAGGGTCTTACGCGGCGACCGCTTCACTGGTGCTTTGGCGAGCGCCAGAGGCGAGCCATGCCAGCACGTCCCGCTCCGCGTACCAGACGCGGCGCGTGCCGGGCGGACTAAAGTGACGGGGGCCGTCACCCCTGAACCGATACTGGTCCACAGTGTTGGGGTGGACGCCGAGAATTTCGGCGACTTCCTTTGTGTCTAGCGGGCGGCCTTTGGGGGGGTAGCCAAACAGCGTTGATAGCTGGTCGAGGGTCATATCGTTCGTGTTCACCACAGTGTCTCCGAGAGACCTGCCGCCTATGACCCGGGCGGTTTTGGGGTGAACAGTTCGGCTTTCCGAACCCGATGAGTTGGCACCGGCCACCTGATTGGGCTGGATAGCGCTAGCTTACCATGCGGTTCTGGGACGCAGCCAAGCATAAAATGCACATGGATACGATTTTGATCGCTAGCGCCTGCCGAGAAAGGCGCTAGCAGCCAGAGCTCCGGCACTCGGTTCAAGTCCGACTAAAGGCTCGACTGGACTTGCACTTTAGCAATCAAGCTATCCCGGAGTGACTGGATCAGACCGTGTAGTTCGGACGCATGGTCGTCGGGCTCCCCGAAGTAGTCTTCCGTGTGGATATCGTTGGCCTTCGTAATCGCGCTCTGGAGCTTTTCTCTATCCTCAGATAGCAACGCCGCCCCGTGTCGAACCATGAATCCCCGAAGAGCCTGTTCGGTCTTTCCCGAGTTATCGACAACCTCTTCCATTGCGTCAGACCAATCCATCATCGGATGGGATCTCTGCGGACTGAAATCGCCGAATAATTTCATCATGTCATTCGCAGCTTGGAACTGCCGCTCAAAAAGGAACTCCGACTTCTTGAGCTTAATTTTGTAGCTCTCAATCTCGCGAGCGGCTTCTCGTGCAATGCGCGCCAACTCCGCGTCCCCTTTGGATTTGAGGTCCGCCTTGAACGCCTCTAGGTCGCGGTTGATAGCAGCCGCAAATAGGCCTCGTGCCACGATTGCAATGACCGCGACCACAGCGGCGTTTCCGAGCACTGCCCCGACGACAGTGATCAATATGGTGTTGAGGTTCGCCATCTTCCCCCACTCAACCGCACAGGCGAGCAACGCGGCGGTTAAAGGCGACCTATTGCCCTAGGTCAATCAGCCAACTGTGCCATACGCACCTTCCGGTGCGAAGCGGGTTACCGAGATTGGCTCACCCGCCATGAAGGGGTTCGCCCAGGTCTTCGAGCTGTTAGAAGCTTGGGCGGCTCTCCATCCGCACAGTTTACTGTCAGGCCCTCAGCGGCACAACGTTCCGCCCGGTAGCCTTCGCGTGGGCCACCTTTGCGGCCTTCTCGATCCAGTCGCCGATCAACTGCGCCTCGGGGTGCAGCCAATCTAGTCGCGACAAGTCGAGATAATTGCTCGCTGTCACGTCCTCGGCGCGCGGCTTGTGGTTAGTCAACATATCCGTCCGGAACTTCTCGATCCGGCATTCTCGCATGGCGATGTTGGTGTAGGTCCTTCGCATGTCGTGACAGGACAGGTGAAGCCCCGCGATCCCGCTGATCGTCTCCAAGGGCGCGCGGGCGTCCATGATGTGCCCCGACTTACTGCGCGACGGGAACACATGCACATTGCCCGCCACGCGCTTCCGCGACTTGAGCAGTTCCACTGCCTGTGACGAGAGAGGGAGGTACACCTCGTGGCCGTTCTTCGGGTTGGGGAGGTGGAACCAGCCTTGGGTCGGATCGTCGTCGTCGAGGTGGACTCGGTCCCAAGTGAGTTCAGCTCCCTCCATCCGGCGCGCGCCGGTGAGCAGCAGGAACATCACCAGATCGATGCCCGTCAATGCGTCGCAATTCTTGGGGTCCAGGCGGGCTTCCGTCAGCGCGTTCCAGACCGCTCCGACTTTCCCCTTGTCGATGTAACGCTTTGTCCGTGACCCTAGCGTTGCCCAATGATCCTTCAACACATCAACCGGGTTTCGCTGGATCAAGGGCGTCCCATCCGCACGGCGATATTGGCGACCGGCGAAGTTGATGAGGCTTCGGAGAGTGACCATCGACAGGTTGGCGCTTGCAGGTGCTCCCTTCTTCCCGCTTAGGCCACCCTCGACCATTTCGCGGTGCCTTTTACGCACATCGTCCTCGGTGATCAGAACGATGGGGCGGTGCTCCCAGGCCGCGAACACCTTCTCTACGTGACGGTCCATCTCCTCTTTGGTGCTCTGCTTGAGCTTGCCGGGTCGAGCGAAGTACGCGTCCGCGACCTCCCTAAGCGTCACCTTTGTCGCTTCCTCCTGCTTCTTCACATCTCTCGGGTCGATGCCGTCTCGCATATCCTGAAGGACCCGCTGGGCTTTCGCGCGACCCTTGTCCTCGGGGTACAAGCCGAACGGGCCGATGGTGACTATTACCGCCTTCCCCCTCACCCGCCCCTGAGCGACGAAGACCTTCTTGCCCGCCGCGGTGACCCGGAGACCGTACCCTTTGACGGTCTCATCCCAGTGTATCCGATAACCATCAGCCGGCGGCTGAACCTTGTCGATGAAGGCCTTCGTGAGCTTGGCCATAACGGCTCTCCCTAGCGTCGTCGGCTAGCGTATTGCTAGCGCTCTAGGGCTAGCTAGGACACGCAGCCACAAACCTGCAAGGAGCTAAGTTGCTGACATTTCGATGAAAAATGGGCTAGAACAAGCTATCACAAGCTAGGACCCACACAGCCCAGCCAAACTCTTAATCAGCGGGTCGTTGGTTCGAACCCAACATCACCCACCATCGTTCCTCCTATAAAATCAACAGCTCGACACCTAACAAGTTTCGATCAGTAGCCGATGTGGTCGCGGAGGATGACCAGGTCCTTGCCGCCCGCCACCAAACCGCACCACGAAATGAGCGTGCGAATGATCCGTGTCGATGTGCCAGACGCCGACCCATTGGAAATCGGCTTCCCCCGGCCCCCTGAACGCCCGCACCATCACCTCCCGGGCATGGCCGCGCACGTCGCGATCGGCGAACGAAGGCGCTGGGCTGCGTCGCCGCTCAGCCTTGTTCCATTCCTAGCGAGCGTAGTTGTGCGCGATGGCCCATTCGTCCCAGTTGTCGACTACCGTGCCGGTCAGCAGGATGCCGATCCCGCCGGTCAGGGTCGTCAGCACTGCGAACCACCAGGCCCAGCGGTGGATGGATTCCATTGTGGCGTTGAACCCCATGGTCCAGCGCCAGAAAAGCGCCGCCCGCTCGGAGCCCGTGCCGCGATCGGTGATCTGTTCGACCTCGCGCTCCGAGCCGCATCGGCTGGTCGCCAGGATGGTCGCCCCGTGCCTGGCGAACAGCAGGGTCGAGCCGTACAGGAAGGCGATCGAGAGACAGTGGAACGGATTGTAGAACAGGTTGCCGTAGGTGATCGAAAACGCCCCAGTCCAGTCCAGGTGCGGGAAGATGCCGAACGGCACCGCCTCTGACCAGCTGCCCATCATGATCGGCCGGATGAAACCCAGCACCAGATAGAGCCAGATCGCCGAGGCGAAGGCCCAAGGTCGTGTGCGTGCCCAGGCCCAGCGCCTTGGCCCTGAGATAGGATCGCACGCACCACAGGATCACAGACGTGGTCAGGAAAAAGCCCGCGATCAGCCACCAGCCGCCCTCGGCCAGCGGCGGCAGAATGGCCAGGCCATACTCCGGCGCCGGCGGATTGAGCGCCAGCCACGGCAGCTGGCGCACGAACTCGGCCACATTCCAATCCACCGAGGCCATCATGTTCAGGCCGATGATCTCGAACGCAAGGAAGCCGCTCAGCAGGGAGAAGATGCCGGTCCAGCCGAGATGCATGGGGCCGATCTGGGCGTTGCCGATGCGTCCGATCCAGTGGACGAAGCCGGGGCTGCCGATGCGCCAGGGGTCGGCCTCGTTGGTGTCGGCTCCCATCTCGGGATGGGTCCGGGCCTGCACCTGGGTGAAGATGTTCTGATAGACGGCCATGATCCTCGCCCTCCCCTATTGCCAGATCGGCAGGTTGCGCCAGCCGTCCCACCACTCGGGCCAGCCCTTGTCCCAGTAGGGACCGCTGATGATGATGCAGATCGCGCTCCACAGCCCGGCCTGCAGCGCCAGGAACAGCCCCACCCGGTGGATGCCCAGGGTGCCGACCGAATAGCCGATGAAGTCGCGGAAAAAGGTGTCTTCGTGCTCGGGCTGCCGCACCGGTTTTCCGCCGCCGGGGTTAGTCGCGGCCAGCACCAGCGACCCGTGCAGGGCCAAGGCCAGCGTCGTCGTGAAGAAGAAGCTTACGGCGATCATATGCGCCGGATTGTAATGGAAATTCAGATACTGGTAGCCGGTGTTGGACACCCAATCCAGGTGGCTGAAGATGCCGTAGGGAAAGCCGTAGCCCCAGGCGCCGAGCAAGAAGGGCCGGATCACCACCAGCGACAGATAGGCGAAGATGGCCACCCCGAAGGCGATCGGGACGTGCAGGCCGATGCCCAGTTTGCGGCAAATCTCGACCTCTCGAAGCGCCCAGGAAATAATCGATCCGGCCGCGCAGATGGTGACCAGCTGCCAGATGCCGCCCTCTCTCAAGGGGGCCAGCGACAGACCATAGGCGATATCCGGCGGATTTATGGTGATCAGCCAAGGGTTCCAGGTGTCGCCGAGCGACGCGCCATAGCTGCATGTGCGGGACACCGGCCCTCGCGATGCCCCTGCCGTCATTCTGCTGCACGGGTTCGGGGCCAGCCTGCACACCTGGGAGCCGTGGGCCGGGAGGCTGGACGACGAACTGCGCGTCATCCGCCTCGACCTGCCGGGTGCCGGCCTGTCGCCGCCCGATCCGGCGGGGGATTATACGGACGCCCGGGCCACCGCCCTTCTGCTGGCCCTGATGGACCTTCTGCAGATCGAGCGCGCGTCTTTCGTCGGCCATTCCGTAGGCGGCCGTATTGCCTGGACGATGGCGGCCGAACATCCCGACCGGGTCGACCGGCTGGTGCTGATCTCGCCCGACGGCTTCGCCAGCCCGGGCTTCGAGTATGGCCAAGCCCCGGAGGTGCCCTTCGTCATGGGCCTAACGCTGGCGCCCGGCGCGCGCCAGGCGATGCTGGACCGCATGAACAGACCGTGCTGCGCGATTCCGTTCCGCTGCTGGGGCGGATCACGGCGCCGGTGCTGCTGGTCTGGGGCGAACAGGACGCGATGATCCCCTTCGCCAATGCGCGGGACTATCAGAGCGCACTCTTCGACGTGCGGCTGGTCTCCTTCCCCGACCTCGGCCATCTTCCCCATGAGGAAGACCCGGCGCGATCACTCCCGCCGGTGCGTGATTTCCTCCTTGCGGATCGCTCCGGGCCGATCACCCAACCGTGACGCTGCTCCAGTGGCGCGTGAGCGGAGACGGGCCTAGCCTCGGTAACGCTTCCTGTTCCCGATCGTAGTCTGCCTCGAGTTTCCCGCCGCCTTCCAAATCCCGGAGCCGTCATGTCGAGCATTCACGTCACGCCTCGCCCAATCGCCGTGCGCCGCATCACCGGCGCGGATCTGAACTGGGCCCTGTCGGAAGGCTGGAAGGATTTCAACGCCAAGCGGGGCGACATCCTGGTGCTGGCGGTCCTCTATCCGATCCTGGGGCTGCTGGCGGCGGCCATCGCCCTGAACGGCCAGCTCCTGCCCGTCTTCTTTCCGCTGGTCGCCGGTCTGTCGGTCATGGGACCGGCGGTCGCGGCCGGCTTCTACGAGATCGCACGGCGTCGCGAGGGGGGCATCGATTCCAGCTGGTTCCACTTCTTCGACCCATTGCGGGGGCGCAGCCGAACGCCGCTGGTGATGCTGACGGGGATGTCGCTGGTCTTCTTCCTCGCCTGGATTGCGGCGGCCTGGATCATTTATCAGCTAACCTTGGCGCGGATCGGACCGATGACCCTCGCGGGCGGTTTCGAACAGCTGTTCTCGACGCCCGAGGGGCTGGCCATGGTGGTCATCGGCAACGGCGTCGGCGCCGTCTTCGCAGTGCTGACGGTGTTCCTGACGATCGTGTCCTTCCCCATGGTCGTGGACCGGCCAGTCGACGCGGCGACGGCAGTCGGAACCTCGGTGCGAGCCGTGTCGGCCAACCTGCCGACCATTGCCGCCTAGGGCGTGCGGGTCGCCTTCCTGCTGCTGCTCGGCTCTCTGCCCCTGTTCATCGGGCTCGCGGTCGTCCTGCCGGTACTGGGCTACGCGACCTGGCACCTGTACACGCGGCTGGTCGAACGCTGAGGCTCATCATCCGACCGGGCGTGTCGCGTTCAGCGACGCCTGGTTGCCGGGATCGCCGAACGCCCTCTGCGGGGTGAGGATCTTGCAGCCGCTTTTCAACCCTGCGGCCCATGCACCGCTCCGCCTGGACGCGTCACGAACGGGCCCGCCCCAGTCACCCGGGCATTGGTGAAATCGCCCTCGATCATATCGTGGGCAGGCGTCATCGTCTCCGCCACCATCTCCCAATCCGGGGTCCTCGTGGGGCACATTGGGAAGGGGGGGGGGGGGGCAAAACCCAGCACAATGAAGAGCATGTCCAGAACGCCGCGGAAACG
>NZ_JAFCVJ010000048.1:0-9223 GCF_049896985.1 Brevundimonas sp. SL161
GCTTCAGGTCCGACTTGCACGAGGCAAGAATCCGCAGGTCCAGCTGGCGCGCCCCTGACGCGCCCAGAGGCTGGATCTCACGTTGTTCCACGACACGAAGAAGGGTCACCTGCGCCGACATCGGCATGCTCTCGATCTCGTCGAGAAACAGCGTGCCGCGGTGGCTTTGTTCGATCAGGCCGACGCGGCGTTTGACGGCGCCCGGAAAGGCGCCCGGCTCATGGCCGAACATCTCGCTCTCGATCAGGCTAGGGGGCAGGGCACCGCAGTTGATCGGCACGAAGGGATGGACGCGGCGGCGGCCGCTGTTGTGCAGGGCGCGGGCGACGACCTCCTTGCCCACGCCGGTCTCGCCCTCGATCAGGACATCCATTCCGGCGTCCGCCACCTGTTCGATGACTGTACGCAGCCGGGCGATCGCCGGGCTTGACCCCAGCAAGGGCAGGTCCGGGGTGGCGCGACCGACCTCCGCCGCCAGGGCGCGGTTGTCGAGCACCAGTCCGCGCTTCTCCAGCGCCCGGTTGAGGCTGTCGGACAGCCGGCCGAAGTCGAACGGCTTGGCCACGAAGTCGTAGGCGCCGTTGCGCAGCGCATCGACCGCGTCGGCGATGTCGCCGTGGCCTGTGATCATCACGACCGGCAATCCCTCGTCGAGCGCCTGAATCCGCGCCAGCAGGCCGCGACCATCCATGCCGGGCATGCGCAGGTCGCAGACCACGACGCCGGGATAGTCGGCGCCAAGCACCTTCAACGCGGCCTCGGCCGAGGCGAAGGCCTGCACCTCCAGATCCTCAAGCTGAAGCCGTTCCAGCAGGGCGCTGCGAAAGTCATTGTCGTCGTCGATCAGGGTGACGCAGCGAGGGCGGGAGAAGTTCACGCGGCGGCCTTCAGGGCTATCACGAACCGGGCGCCGGACATGCCCGGCCTCAGGCTGAGTTCGCCGCCGAAGCCGGCCACGATGTCGCGGCAGATGACGAGGCCGAGGCCCAGTCCTGCCGCCTTGGTCGTCACGAAGGGGGTGAACAGCGCCGCTGCGATGGCTGGATCGACGCCGGGCCCGTTGTCGCTGATGACGATCTCGACGCGACGCCCCTTGCGGGCGACGTCGATGGTCAGTCTGGGTTCGAGCGTTCCGGCGTCGGCCATGGCCTCGAAGGCGTTCTGGGCCAGGTTGACGATGACCTGCTCCAGCCGGATCGGCTCGGCCTGCACCTGCAGATCGCCCGCGCCGGTGCGGACCAGCTCGACGCCGCCTTCGCGCAGCCGCCCGCCGATCAGCAGGAATGCGCCGTCTATGGCCGCGGTGGGCGAGACGGAGGAGATCCCTTGCGTGCTCTTGCGCGAGAAGGCGCGCAGTTCGTCGGTGATTGCGCCGATGCGGCCGGTCAATTCGGCCACGCGTCCCAGGCTGCGACGCGCGGACTCGGGGTCGTCGCGATCAAGATAGGCGCTGGCCGTATCGGCATGGGTGCGGATGGCGGCAACGGGCTGGTTGATCTCGTGCGCCACGCCGGCGGCGATCTGGCCGAGAGTGGCCAGTTTGTTGGCCTGGACCAGTTCCTCGCGCAGCACTTCGCGGCTGGCCTCGGCGCGGCGGCGCTCGTCGATCTCGCGGTTCAGCTGGCCGTTGGCGGCGCGGAGCTCAAGAGTGCGCTCATCGATCCGGCGCTCGAGCTCGGCGCGGGCGCGTTCCTCGGTCTCTGCGCGAGCCATGGCCTGTTGGCGGCGGCGCAGCAGAACGCCTGCGCCGCCGGCGAGCAGGGTGATCAGGAGCCCTGCGACGGCCCGGGCGCTCATGACGTTGGCGACAATGGCGCCGCCGATCGGATCCAGCAGATGCAGGGTCCAGCCGGGTGTATCCGTCCCGGTGTGGGCGAGAATCCACTCGGTTGACGGCCCGCCTGCGGCGGCGCGTACGATCCGATGCGTGCCCGTCGCCGCGCTGTCGAATGGCAGAGGCGCCAGCGCCTGGCCGCTCAGGGTCTGATCGGCCAGGATCTCCTCGCGCTCGGCGGCGGTCAGGTCGCGACTGCGGCGGAACCGCCATTCAGGTACGCTAGTGACCAGGACGACGCCGCGGGAATCCGTAACATAGGCAGGCTCGCCGGAGCCGCGCCAGTCGGCCTCCAGAGCGTCGAACTCGACCTTGACCACCACGATGCCGATCGGCGCAGCCGCGGTTCCGATCCGGCGGGCGAGATAGAGGCCGGGGCGTCCGCTGACCGTGCCGAGGGCGAAGAACTCCGCCGCCCCGTTCTGCATGGCGCCTGTAAAATACGGCCGGAAGGCGTAGTCGGAGCCGACGAAACTGGTGGGCTCGCGCCAGTTGCTGGCGGCGCGGGCGACGCCGTTCCGGTCGAGCACATAGATGGCAGCGGCGCGGGTCTGGGCGGCGAGCACTTCCAGCTTGGCGCTGACGACGTCGGCGGCCTGGCGCCCCGGGCCGGCGACGAGGCCGACCACCTCGGGGTCCTGCGACAGGACGACGGGGAGGGAGCGGTGCTTCTCCAGTTCGCTGCGCAGGACGGCGGCATGGAGGACGGCGGCGGCATCGGCCTGACGGGCAAGGTCCGCCTGGGCGTCGCGGCGGGCCAGTTCTCCGGCGGCCGTCATGGCCAGTCCGCAAGCGACCAGCCAGCACAGCAGCAGGACCAGCCACGGCCGGGAGGACCGGGCGGAAACGAGGCTGCCGAGTCGATCGAGCGGGGACGCTGTCATTTAGCAATCATGCGGAATTCCGCACAGAAAGGCCATGTCGATGGCCGGTTTTTCGGACAAAATCCAGAGAGTGGCTTAGAAAATACAGAAAAAACAGCAACTTGAATCCGCAGAATGCGGGTTTGGTCATGATCTGGATCGCGGCCAAAATGGGGTCTTGGGACACGGCGTCAGACCGTGCGGAAACAGCGCGATCACGGTCGCAGGGGAGGACGGATGCAGCTCACGAGCGATCCAGGTCACGTGTCCGGCGCACCTCGCGCATGGTATCGCCACCTGTACGTCCAGGTCCTGGGCGCGATCCTGTTTGGCGGGCTGATCGGACATTTCTTCCCGGCGTTCGGCGAGAGCCTGAAGCCGTTGGGCGACGCCTTCATCAAGCTGGTGAAGATGGTCATCGCCCCGGTGATCTTCCTGACCATCGTCACCGGCATCGCCGGCATGCGGGACCTCGGCCGGGTCGGCCGGGTCGCGGCCAAGGCCTTCGCCTATTTCCTCGTCTTCTCGACCCTGGCCCTGATCGTCGGCCTGATCGTCGGCAATGTCGTCCAGCCCGGCCGCGGTCTGAACATCGATCCCGCCACGCTCGATGCCGGGGCGGTGGCCCAGTATTCGACCGCCGCGCACGAGACGACCATCATCGGCTTCCTGCTGGGCGTCATCCCCGACACCTTCGCCAGCGCCTTCTCCACCGGCAATATCCTTCAGGTCCTGTTCGTCTCGGTCCTGTTCGGCATCGCCCTGGCGTCGGTCGGCGACCTCGGCAAGCCGGTCCTGACCTTCCTGGAGTCGGTCAGCGCGGCCTTCTTCAAACTGGTGGCCATCGTGATGAAGGCGGCGCCGATCGGGGCGTTCGGAGCCTTCGCCTTCACCATAGGCGCCTATGGCATCGGGACGATTGCCAACCTGATCGCCCTGGTCGCCACCTTCTACCTGACCGCCGCCATTTTCGTGATCGGGGTGCTGGGCGCGGTCGGCATAGCCAACGGCTTCTCGATCTTCAAGCTGATCCGCTATCTGAAGGAAGAACTGCTGCTCGTGCTCGGCACCTCCTCCTCCGAGGCGGCCCTGCCCAGCCTGCTGCAGAAGATGGAGCGCGCCGGGGCGTCCAAGTCGGTCGTCGGCCTGGTCGTGCCCACCGGCTATTCGTTCAATCTGGACGGCACCAACATCTACATGACCATGGCCGCCCTGTTCATCGCCCAGGCGCTGAATATCGACCTGACCCTGGAGCAGCAGGTCCTGCTGCTGCTGGTGGCCATGCTGTCGTCCAAGGGGGCGGCCGGAATCACGGGGGCCGGCTTCATCACCCTGGCCGCGACCCTGGCCGTCGTCCCGACCGTGCCGATCGCCGGCATGGCGCTGATCCTCGGCATAGACCGCTTCATGAGCGAGTGCCGGGCCCTGACCAACTTCATCGGCAATGCCGTGGCGACCCTCGTGGTGGCGCGCTGGGAGGGCGAACTGGACCGCGACGCCCTGCGCGAGGCCCTCGACGGCTCTCCGCGGCCGCTGGCCGCCCAACCCGATCCGGCCGCCGGACCAGGCGACGACCTCGTCATCGCCCGCGACTGACTTTTCACGTGCCTGAAAACAAAAAAGACTTTGGGAGGATGAACATGAACACCAATAGGACCGCGATGCTGGCGACCACCGCCGCAGCCGCCCTTCTGAGCCTGGCGCCCGCCGCCTGGGCCCAGACGCAGACCCAAACCCCGCAGACCCCCGTCCCCGTGCCCTCGTCGACCCAGCTGTCGCAGGCCGCCCAGTCGATCGCCGACCAGGCGGAGCAGAACGGCGAAGACGCGTCGTCGGTCGACGACATCGTCGTCGTCGGCTCCCAGATCCGGGGCGCGGACGTCACCGCCGCCCTGCCGGTCACGGTGCTGAGCGAAGAGCAGATCCTGGCCACCGGCGCCGTCAACGGCGACGACCTGCTGCGGTCCATCCCCCAGATGGGCGACGTGCTGTTCTCGGCGGCCAACAACCCCCAGACCTCGAACGCGGCGCGTGGCGACGTCAACTCGGTCAACCTGCGCTCGCTGGGCGTCGGCAACACCCTCGTCCTGCTGAACGGCCGTCGCATCGTGCAGCACCCGACCAGCCAGGGAACCTCGGACACCGGAACGGTGCCGGTGCTCTCCTACAACTCCAACGCCATTCCGGTGACCGGCCTTGAGCGTCTGGAGGTCCTGCTGGACGGCGCGGCCGCCATCTACGGCGCCGACGCCGTGGCCGGGGTGGTCAACACCGTGCTCCAGGACGACTTCGACGGGCTGAAGATGAGCGCCCAGTACGGCGGCGCCGAGGGCACCCACCTGAAGGAGTTCAATCTCGGCGTCTTTGCTGGCAAGGACTTCGAGCGCGGCAATATCTCGGTCTACATCGACTACACGGACCGTGCGGCCCTCCGCGCGGAGGACCAGGAGTACACGGCGACCGACAACCTGCGCTTTCTGTTCGCGGGGGATGAGGCCTTCGCCTCCAGCCTGACGCCGGACGCCCGCAACACGCGCGGCGCCTGGGGCAACTTCGCGGTCGTCGGGGCGACCACGGCGATCCGTCGCGGAACCACGTCCCTGACCACAGCCGCCGGCGCCTTCCACATCCAGCCGACGACTCTGACGGGCTGTCTGGTTCCCAATGCCAATGACGCCAACATCTGCCTGGGCTCCGGCGCCCTGAACTTCAACGGCGTCCAGCGCGACCTGCGCTTCGACACCGCGCCCGGCACCACCATCCTGCCCGACACCCAGCGCCTGAACGTCTTCCTTCAGGGCCACTACGACATCAACGACAGCGTCACCGCCTTCGGCGAACTCGGCTACTACACGGCCGACACCCAGCGGGTTCAGCCGCCGGTGATCAACCTGAACACCCTGACCATCCCGACGACCAACTACTGGAACCCGTTCGGTCCGGTCACCTTTGCCAACGGCCAGGTGAACCCCAACCGAATCTCGGGCCTGACCAACGTCCCGGTCACCGGCCTGGCCATCACCCTGAACCAGTACCGCTTCGTCGATGCCGGCTATCAGAAGGTCAACGTCACCAACTACCAGGCCCGCGCCCTCGGCGGCCTGCGCGGCGAATGGCGCGGATGGGACTGGGAGACGGCGCTCCTCTATTCGGAAGCCGAGGCGGTCGACGAGTCCCTCGCCGTGAATACCCAGGCGCTGCAGGCCTCGCTCGCCCTGTCCACGCCCGACGCCTACAACCCGTTCAGCGGCGGCTGCATCGCCCAGACCAGTTTCGGCGATTGCACACCCAGCTCGCAGACGGCGCTCGACGCCATCACCTTCACCCTGAAGCGTGAGAGCAAGACGACCCTGGCCCTCTATGACTTCAAGGTCTCGCGTCCCGACCTGTTCAGCCTGCCGGCCGGCGACGTCGGCCTGGCCTTCGGCTTCGAGGCCCGCAGGGAGACCCAGAACGACGACCGCGACTCCAACCTCGACGGCTCCAACCCGTTCCGGGACAAGGTCACCGGCGCGGTCCAGCTGTCGAACGTCATCGCCGTCAGCCAGAACCCGGACACCCACGGCGAGCGTTCCGTGACCTCGGCCTACATCGAGTTCGCCGTGCCGGTCGTCTCGCCGGAAATGAACATCCCGCTGGTGCATAATCTGGAGTTCCAGATCGCCGGCCGGGCCGAGCACTATTCGGACTTCGGCGACGTCGCCAAGCCCAAGGTCGCGGCCGCCTGGGACATCGTCGACGGCCTGCGGATTCGGGGTTCCTACTCGGAAGGTTTCCGCGCCCCGAACCTGGAACAGGTCAACACCGCCACCTACGGCCGCCTGTCGACCAACCCCGACTACATCCGCTGCGAGGCGGATCTGCGGGCCCGCCGGATCGCCACCTTCGGCGCCTGCTCGCGCTCTATCGGCGCGTCGCTGCTGGTCTCCGGCAACCCGGACCTCGAGCCGGAAGAGAGCAAGAACCAGTCCTACGGCGTCGTCTTCCAGCCCCAGTTCATTCCGGCGGAGTGGGGGGACTTCACCTTCACGGTCGACCGCTGGCGCATCCAGCAGGAGAAGATCGTCGGCCTGTTCGGCGGTGCGAACGCGGTGGTCCTCGACTACGCCGAGCGCGTCCAGGGTCGTTCGAACCCTCTCGTCACGCGCGCGCCGGTCAACGCCGACGACATCGCCCTGTTTGCCGGTACGGGCCTGACGCCGGCGGGTGTGATCACCTCGATCAGCGACCGGTTCGTCAACCTGCTGCCGCAGGATGTCGAGGGCATGGACATCGGGTTCAACTGGCGTCTGCGAAACACCCCGCTCGGCAGCTTCCGGGTCAATATCGACGCCGCCAAGCTGATCAAGTTCGGTCGTGAAGCAGGTCCGGCGGTGGACGCCCTGTATGCCGCACGCGCCGCCGGGACCATCAACGCCGCCACGCCGCTGCCCGACTCCAGCAACCTCCTGGCCCAGAACGGCCGCCCGGAATGGAAGCTGTCGGGTTCGGTGACCTGGAGCCTGGGTCCGTGGCAGGTCGGGGCCTTTACCCAGTATATCTCGGCGGTGAACGACACGAACCTGCTGGACGCCACCGGCAACGCCTGGGAGGTCGCAAGCCAGGTGACCGGCAACCTCTACGGCCAGTACGAGTGGGAGGAAAACAACGGCTTCGCCTCCAACAGCCGCATCCGCTTCGGCGCACGCAACATCACCAACGAGCGTCCGCCGCTGTCGTCCTCCGGCTACCTCGGCTCGCTGTATCGCCCCTACGGTCGCTACTGGTACGTGTCGATGGCCAAGGAGTTCTAGGCGGTTGCGACGGATGGGGACGATGCGTTCTGTATTTTCGACCCCCCTCCTTCTGACAGGAGCCGTTGCGGGGCTGATCTGGATCGGGGCGGGCGTTCTGCCCGCCTCGGCCCAGGCCATCGCACCGGAGCCGGCCGAGTGCCCGGCCAGCCTGCCTGAGGGGACGATCTGTTCCTCGGGTCGGTCGGCGGACGGAGCCTGGTTCTGGATCGCCCGGCCACGCGACTGGAACGGAACCCTGATCGTCCACGCTCACGGCGGCCCGCGCACGGCCGAGCCCCTGCGCAACGACCCGGTCGAGGACCTCGAACGCTTCTCCGTCATGGTCAGCGAGGGCTACGCCTGGGCCGGCTCGACCTATCGTCGGGGCGGCTATGGCGTGCGCATGGCCGCGCGCGATACCGACGATCTGCGCCGGATCGTCTGGGACGCCTTCGGCAAGCCGAAGCGCACCCTGCTTCACGGCCAGTCCTGGGGCGGCAATGTCGCGGCCAAGGCGGCGGAGCTCTATGCTGTCTCGGCCGACGGCGAGCGCAACTATGACGGCGTTATCCTGACCAGCGGCCTGCTGGCCGGCGGTACGCGCGGCTACACATTCCGGGCCGACCTGCGCGCCGTCTACCAGTTCTACTGCCGCAACCACCCGCGCCCGACCGAGACCCGGTACCCGCTCTGGCAAGGTCTGCCCGAGGGCGCCGCCATGCCCCGCGCCGAGATCGCCGCGCGGGTCGAGGACTGTACCGGCCTCAGCCTCGCCCCCGAGGCCCGCACCCGCGCCCAGGCCGATGCGCTGAGGAACATCCTTTCGGTGGTGGGCGTAACGGCGGACAGTCTGGTCTCCCACCTCGCCTGGGGCACCAACCTGTTCCAGGACATGGTCTGGGACCGGCTGGATGGCGGCAATCCGTTCTCCAACGCAGGAGCGACCTATCAGGGCTCGGACGACGACGTGGCCCTGAACCAGGGCGTCGAGCGGTTCGAGGCCGATCCGGCGGCCGTCGCGGCCCTGGCCTATGACGCCGACCTGACCGGCGCCATCATGCTGCCGACCCTGACGATGCACGCCCGTTACGACCCGACGGTCTTCGTGGAACACGAGGCGATCTATGCGCAGACGGTCGCCGGGGCCGGCCGGTCGAACCTGCTGAGCCAGGTCTTCACCACCGAGGCCCTGCACAGCCAGCTCAGCCTCCCCCAGTACGCCGGCCTGCTGATCGCCATGACCCGCTGGCTGGACACGGGCGAGAAGCCGGACGCGCAGGATGTCCTGGAAGCGTGTCAGTCACGGGCGGAGACCTACGGCCAACCCTGCCTGATCGACCCGGATTTCGTGCCGAGCCTGTAAATCTCCCTCTCCCGGTGGGAGAGGGCTTGAGGCTCGCAGAGCGTAGCGATGCGTCTTGGCCGAAAGGGTGAGGGGCGTGCCCTCACCGGTTGGCGCCAACCCCTCACCCTTTCGCGTGGCCGATCGCTTCGCTCCCGGACGCTCAAGCCCTCTCCCGCCGGGAGAGGAGGCGCTAGTTCCGGTTCTTCACCAGATCATCGACCACCGACGGGTCCGCCAGGGTCGACGTATCCCCCAGCGACCCCAGATCGTTCTCGGCGATCTTTCTGAGGATCCGCCGCATGATCTTGCCGGACCGGGTCTTGGGCAGGCCGGGGGCCCACTGGATGGCGTCGGGCGCGGCGATCGGGCCGATCTCCTTGCGGACATGGGCGACCAGGGCCTTCTT
>NZ_JAFCVJ010000049.1:0-7015 GCF_049896985.1 Brevundimonas sp. SL161
ATTCCTCGTTTGCTTGAAGACGGTGGAGCGTGAGGCTGTCGGCGATCTGAAACGCCAGCGATAGCAGAACATAGATTTTAGCTGGGCTCAGGCCCGGCTTGGGTTTGGGATCGCAGATGACCAACAAGCCCCGGGCTTGGCCGTCATGATCCTTGATGGCGATAAAGGCTGCGAACCGGGCAACCTGACTGTCCCATCGCGGCAGGAACTGACACAGATCCGCGACAGGATCCGTCAGATCGTCAACCAGGAGGATGCCCTGATCGGTTTGGTTGATGGCGGCGAGCAGGGTCTCGAACTGATCGGGGTCGCAGGGTTCGGGAGCTTTGCCAAAACAGCTTTTGGCAAGAATTAAATCCGTGTCGTGCCGGACGATCAGAATTGATGACTTGCATCCTGCCGTAAGCGCCGCGCTTTGAACGACTCGATCAAGCCTTACCTGAAGGAAAGTGTCAGTGTTCATCCTAAGCCCCGAAGAGATCGGATTTGGAACACCGGAGACATCACAATCGCGCCATAAAGCTGATGAAACCTTATGGTTACGCTTCCAAATTGTCGCACCCTTTGGTGATCGTTTGCCGCGATATAGTGTGACAAAATTTGCGATCTGAATCGCTTCTATTTCCAACGCTGACAATATTGACGCGCCATTCGCTTCCAGTTTGTCAGTATTTAAAGATTTCGCGTGCGGTGTTGTCAGATTAAGCTTGTCAGGCTCTAATTGAGCTGAAATCGGCGTCTGCCGCGGCGAAAATAAGTGGATAGTTTCAGTGAAGCGACGCCGCCAAGTATGACGGTACCGGCAGTCCAACGGCAACTTGTCTCCGCTTCAAGCGACAGGATCACGTTTCGTCAGGCCCCGGGGATGCCTCTACGGCGCTATTTCGCGTCCGCCGCCGCCGTCGCCGCCGTGAAGAACACGTGCTCGATCGATCGCGTCTCCGGCAGGATGTAGACGACCCCGACGGTGCCGTCGAAAGCGGGCTGCACGACGTTTTCGAAGAACGTCACCGGCACGTTGATGCAGCCGTATGAGATCCGGTTGTCGAGCGCGGTGGCGCTGGCCAGGCGTTGAAACCGCCGGTCGGACGCCCGGGCCGTGATCACCGGATGCAGCGAAAGCGCGGTGTCATAATCGATCCATAGAATACCCTTGCCGCCTAGATTCTCGCCCATCGACGCGATGAAGCGGCCGGCCGGCGTGATGCGATCCTCGGGGGCGATGCCGGACAGGGGGCTGTCGCCGATCCCGGGGGGCGAGACGTCGCCGGGCGCCAGGCCAAGGAGGACGGGGGCGGTCCCAAGCAGAACCCCTTCACGGTCGAACGCGAGGACCTGCGCATTGACCTTGTCGACGATGATGAAGGGCAGGCCCTGATTGTCGGCCGTCTCCAGGACCCAGGTCTTGACCTGGCCGGCGGCGGACGAAGCGGCGGCAGGCTCGTCCGTGGCATAGGCGCGCTCGGCGGCGAGGCAGGCCGGGGAGAAACCGAGCCCGAGCGCCAGCCCCGCCGCCGCGAAGCCGCGCCTGGTCCACGGAAACCGGGGAGCGGATTCCCGCCAGTGGGGCGTCATGCCGGCGGGGGCCGTCCCAGGCGCGCGCGTCGGAAGCCCCATGATCAATGGCGATCCTGTTTGCGGGGATAGACCGGGACCGGCGGCGCGGGGACCGGGACCGGGGCGACCCGAGGCGGAGTCTCGACCACGACCGGCGGAGACACGGGGGTCGCTTCATAGACCGGCATCCGCACGCCGCGATCGACCACCACCAGCGCCAGATCCGGCGTCGGCGTCACGGTCGGATAGGTCACCGTTGGAAATGGCAGCAGGGGTCGGCTGACCACGGGCGGCGGAGGAGGAGGAGGCGGCGGCGGAGGAGGAGGCGGAGGAGGCGGAGGAGGAGGCGGAGGAGGCGGAGGAGGCGGCGGAGGCGGCGGCGGCGGCGGCGGCGGCGGAGGAGGAGGAGGAGGAGGCGGAGGAGGCGTAGGTGTGATCGTCCCGCGCGTCCGGAAGGTGGGCGTCCCGCAACAGAACCCGGCCAGGGCGTACCGGTCCGCGTTGGCGCCCGCGAGGGTGTAGCCGCTGTAGGTGATGCCCACGTCGGCCCCGACCACTGCGGAATCGAACGTCGCGCGGGCGGCCGGGCCGGCGACAAGGGTCACGTTGGCGGGCAAACCCGAAAGGGTCGTGGTCCTGAAGCCCGAGAGCGTCGTCTCCGTCGTCCCGTCAACGACCCGGCTGCCATCGGGGAATAGCAGCATGCGCTGGGTCAGCGTCGCGCCCTCGGTCAGGGTGAAGCGGTTCGAGTAGTCGGTCGGCAGGGCGTAGGAGACGGGATTGTAGTTGATCGTCGCCGCGGCGTTGGTGACGGTGACGCGCGGCGCAAGCGGACTGAAGATGATGGTGCCGCCAGCGACGCCGGGGCCCGTGCCGTTCGCGCCCGAGATCAGAGTCAGCCCGACCGGCAGGCCCAGGCTCTGGGCCGGAATTGTGCTGCCCCGCGTCAGGGTGACGGCCGCGTCAATGTGGACGTCGTGCCCGGCGCACAGGGCGATGTTGCCATCGGTCGTGGTGATTGCGTGAAAGACGTTCACATTCTGCCCGGCGTTGAGCAGGACGCTGCCGTTGGTGGTGGTGATGGCTGCGTTGACGTTGACGTCACGACCGCAACAGGCCACCAGATTGCCGTTGGTGGCCGTGATCGCGGCGTTGATGTTGATGTCGCGGTTGGCGTTCAGCGTCAGCGTCGTCGGGCTGGAGGAAGCGGTCCAGCTGATGGCATCATTGACGTGAATGTCGCCATTGCCCGGGAGATTGGCGCCGGGCCCGGTCATGGTGCTGATCACGACATTGGTGGTCACCAGCTGGGCGGAGAGGGTCGCGCCGGAGATATTGCCGCCCGCTCCGATGGTGAAGTCCGCCGGATCGATCAGCCAAGTCCCGTTGATCCCCCGAGGCGCTTCGGTGGTGACTCGAGCGTCGGGCGTAATGTTCACTGTCCCGGCGGACGTGTCGATGAAGCCGCCGTCGCCCACGTCGGGGGCGCTGGCGTCGAGGACGCCGCCCACGGTCACAGTGCCGCTCGACATGTCACCCAGAAGGACGATCGTGCCGCTGCGATCGCCGATTGTGCGGGCCTGGATGACGCCGGTGTTGTTGACCACCGTCCTGAGCAGTTCGCCCGCACCCTGGGCGGTCATCACCACCCGTCCGCCGTCGGCCTGCAGCATGCCGCCGTTCTGGACCAGGGCGTTGGCCGCGCCTCTGTCGACGACCACATTCAGCAGACCGTCGCCGGCAACGTCGAGGGTTACTGCTTCGCCCGAGACGAGGGCGATGGTGCCGAGGTTGGCCTGGATCAGGCCCTCATTGCTGACGTTGGCCCCCAGCAGGGCGACATAGCCCCCGTCCGCGATGATCGTGCCCTGGTTCACCACGGAGCCGCCGCCGGAGCCCGAGAGCCTGTACTCGCCGGCCATGAAGTCGGCGTCGGTCATGTTCAGGGTGGAGGCCACCAGCCCGCCGACGTTGACCTGGGATCCCTGACCGAACAGGACGCCGTTCGGATTGATCAGAAACACCTGGCCGTTGGATGTCAGGCTGCCGAAGATCGCCGAGGCGTCAGGCCCGAGGACCCGGTTGAGCGCGACGGACCGGCTGTTGGGCTGCACGAAGACGACACTGCCGCCACGGCCTATGGAGAAGCTCTGCCAGTTGATTGCCGTGTTCTGGGTCGTCTGGTTGATGGTGACGCTGTCAGGCCCGGTCGTAATGGTCGCGACACCACCCGTGACCGTTCCGCCGGTAGGAAGGGTCTGGGCCTCGGCCGCCGACCCTAAGGACAGCGACGCCGCCAGTCCAACCGCGGCCAGGCCGGCCAGGGATGTAGATACGGACAGGGCGCGCCTGCGACCGGGCCGCCCGCGCGCCGCCGTTCCGCACGAAGCGCCGGCGCTCAGGTGATGGAGACTGGTCATCAGAACGTCCTTGTCGGGAGGGGCGTGAAGGGATGTCGGGTCGAGGCGGCCATCAGAACAGCTTGACGATCTGGAACCATGCCCGACCGCCGTCGTCGGGCCCCGATGTGGCGATCTGGTCGCCCAGCCGGTGGGCGTAGGTCACCCTGGTTGTAAGGTCGTCCGGCCCGGACCAGATCAGCCCAGCGCCGCCGCCGCTGCGTCGGGCGTGATTGGGGCCGGCGAACCACGGATCATGGGCGAAGTCGATCTCGCCGGCGTCGACGAAGGCGATGAGCTGGAACCGGCCCGGCAGCGTCGAGGTCCACTGGTCGAGGCTCAGCCGCGCCTCGACGGTGGCGACATAGCCGTCGTCGCCATAGGCCTCGCCTTCGGGATAGGCGCGGACCGCATAGGCGCCCCCCAACTCCATCTTCTCGGAGCTGTCGAGGTTGGCGGTGGCGACCTGTCCGCGCAGCGCGCCATAGATCGACAGGGGGCCGCCGACCATCTGCAGTCGGGAGACGGCGTACTGGAGTTTGCCGAAGCCGCCCTGGGAGTGTGCGCTGATCGCGTCGGCGGCGCGCTCGCGCGGGCTTTCGATGTCGAGCTCGCCGGTCGTCCACGCGACGGACCCGGTATTCCAGCCGCCGCCGCCGACGGGATCGTGGGAATCGCCCCGCAGGCCTGCGGTCAGCGACCGGATGGTCTTGTCGGAGACCTGCGAGACGAGGCCGATTTCATCGGTGAGGAATTTGGCGTCCGCGCTGGCGAAGACCTGGAGGTTGGCGTTGCGCGAGCGGATCAGCGGATAGCTGGCGAAGACGCTGACGATGTCGGCCGTGCCGCCGGCGTCGAGGGCCGAGAACTCACGCCCGAGATCATAGCGCATGTGCGTATGGGCGACCCCGACAGTGGCGGCGCCGATCGGCGCCTGGTAGGCGACCCGGCCGTACGCAAGCCCTTCGGTGGAGACGAGCAGACGCAGGCTGAGCAGATCGCCCAGGCCGGTCGGATTGTTCAGGTTGATGGAGCCGCCGAACCGGTAAGCGCCGGTGTAGTAATTGCCGGCGTTGTCGGCCTCAAGGCTGCCCGAGATGAGCGGGCCGGGGGCAAGATCGACCGTCAGGTCCGAGGCGCCGACCTGGGCGCCCGGAGACAGCGTCGAACGGACGATGACGCCCGGGATATCGGAAAGCAGCAGCAGCCTCCGCTCGAGCGGAGCGATGGCGACCGGATCGGCCGGGTCGAGACCGTCGAGGATGCGGCGGGCCACGCCGTCAGACAGTCGGGTCTGGTTACGCAATTCGATCGCGCCATAACGGCCTTCGATCACGGCGATGGTCACGGTCCCCTCAAGGACGTCCTGCGCCGGCAGATAGGCCTGTGCCAGAAGGTAGCCACGGCTGTTGTAGAAGCGTGTGATCGCCGCCGCGGCGTTGCGCAGCTCGGGCAGGGTCAATTCACTTTCCGGCACGAAGCCGGTGGCCGCGACAAGCTCCGATTCGGAGAACAGGGTCGCACCCGTGATCCGCAGCGCATTGACCCGGATTTGAACCCCATCGGCCGCCGCATCCGACGCGACTTCCGGACGCTCGATGCGAATATCCGGAGCCATTCGGCCGGGGAGTGCGACGGGCGGAATCTGCTGCAGCTGGGTACCCGCGCCGGGCGGCTGCTGGGCAGCAGCGTTCTGGCTAACGGCCAGCAGCGCAGCCGCTATCAGGCTCGATCTCAACATAGCTACCTCGAAGTGCCGCCGCGGTGTCAGAGCGCAACGGCTCTCACGCAGCGGAGAGCACGCACGTAGGAAAGGCTTGAATGATCGATCTGGTCGGGAAAATTCCCGGAAATTTCGTCCGAATTAGCGAACGGACCTCGAGCTACCACCAATAAAGACCCTGAGACTTCGAATATTAACAAGACAGAAAAATCAACGGTTCATTCGAATTCCCTGTACACAAACTATTCTGCCCTATTTTTGTTCCGTACGGTCTGGAAGATTATTCAGCGGGAGCGTGTTCAGAGCTCTGACGAAGCCTGGCGCAATGTCGCGCTTCCACCCTTAGCCGCAGTTCGAAGCGTCGATTTCGGGCATCGGGCATGGATGTCTGATTTCGGGCCTGATGCCAATGGCGTGGTCCGACCCATAGGCGACCGTGGGGACGCCCACAAATCGACCTTTGCGGCGGCGAACGAAGCAAAAATCGCGAAGGTTAGTGAGCCATCCCGACGACATACCGGCGTTCAACTTTGCTCATCAGGTCCAATAGGACGCTTGTCACCTGTGCCCCACTTCCGTTCTCGGTGACGATCCGGAAGGACTGCTGGCTCAGTGGCGTAGGATCAGGCCGAGCCATGTCCCATCCCCTGAAGAGCCGGGCCTGAACCTCCCATTCGCCGAGAACGGTAACGTCTTCGTGCCGGTTGTCGGCCCGGATGCGCTTCATGAGCAGGCCCACCTTGCTCTTTTCGCCTTCAATGGATTGAACGAATTTTCCATCAGGCAACGCGAGGGCGCCCGTGATGCCATCTAGCTTATTGTTTCGGCGCGATAATTTAAATATTTCGTCAAGCTCAGCCACGTCATCATGAGCAATGCAAGATTTGCTTCTGTAGACCAGTCGGATCAGATTCTTTTCCATAGATTGTTAGTGCCTTGGGGCTGAAAGCCCTCACCACGGCAACGCTTCACCGTGTCGAATGATCCCGGTTACACGGGGAACATCCAAACATGGTTCGCGCGGAAGTGATAAATGGGGTCCGCTAACCGTACAGCGCCAACTTTTAGGGAACGACCGCGATGCGGGCCGGTTCATCTTCCTCGAAGCGGCAGGCAAGCCTCAGGCGGCAGGTGCCAGCCCAAGGTCTTCATCGAACACTTCAAGTTTGTCCGGTCGCGGAAAAGATGTCGGTCCTTTGAGACGCGCCAGAAGATACGCCACTGCGAGCACCATCTCGTAGGCGTCATAGGGCTTGGGCATGGATGCGATCGCGACGGTCGCTGCCGTCCGCGCCCGGCTGATCTGACCGCTGATGAAGACCACGGGGATATCCAG
>NZ_JAFCVJ010000050.1:0-6879 GCF_049896985.1 Brevundimonas sp. SL161
CTGCTCGCGCAGGATCCCGATGATCTGCTCTTCCGTGAACCGTGATCGCTTCATTCCGTCCGTCCTTTCGAGGGGCGGACTCTAGCTATTCCTGGAGGAGTTTCAGGGGGTCACGTCAGGCATCGAGTGAACCGGGTTTTTGCTGCCCATAACCCGGCTGCATCAGAAAGCTCGCTAGCAGATGATCCGTCGTCGCCGCCCTTGCCGTCTCTCGCACATCTACTTAGCGTTGCGGGCACAGAGGGGGCTCCGCCAAATGACAGACCTGACCGCACCGACCGGTGTGTCCGATCGCATCGGCGAGCTGGACATTATCCGCGGCTTTGCCCTGTTCGGCGTGCTGTGGATGAACGTCGAAGGCATGGGCGGCTTCGTCGTGCCCCGCGAGGCCGTGCATGGCCTGACCCAGTTCAAGGTGCTGGAGGACGTGGTCGGCTTCCTGTCGGTCCAGATGATGGGCGGCAAGGCCCAGGCCCTGTTCTCCATGCTGTTCGGCTTTGGCTTCGCCATCATGATGGACCGCATCGGCGCGCGCGGCGGCAACGGCACCGCGGTCTATCTGCGCCGCCTGGCCGTGCTGCTGGCCATCAGTGTGGCGCACGCGTCGCTGCTGTGGATGGGCGATATCCTGAACGCCTATGCCCTGATGGGCTTCCTGCTGCTGCTGACGCGGCGCTGGTCGGACGGCTGGCTGCTGACGGTCGGCGTGATCCTGACCGGGCTGCTACCCTCGGGCATCATGGCCTGGTACCAGATCACCGGAGACGGCGGCCCGCCCGGCTTCGTGGCGATGATGGAGGCCGGTGCCGCCCGGCTGGAGCCTCTGGTCCTGAACGGCGACGACTACTTCGCCTTCGTCGCCACCAGCTTTCGCGGGGCCTTCCTCGAGTTCTTCACCGAGCCCCTGGCCCTGTCCTATTTCGGCTGGATCCTGGGCCGGTTCATGATCGGCAGCTGGATTTACCGCCAGGGCTGGCTGCAGGCCCCGGAGCGACACCTGAAAGGCTTCGCCGTCGTGGCCGCCACCTTGATTCCCGTCGGGCTACTGCTGCAGATGACGCGGCCGATCATGCGGTCGCTGGAGCTGGAACCCATGACTTGGGCCCAGCCGCTGTTTCGTGGCCTGAATCCTGCCGTCGCCGTGATCCTGGCCATCGGCTACGCTGCCCTGATCGTCATTCTATGCCAATGGCCGACCGTGCGGCGTCGCCTGTCCAGCCTGGGTTCGGTCGGCCAGATGGCCCTGACCAACTACCTGACGCAGAGCCTGTTCTTCGTTTTCGTCCTGTACGGTTTCGGCCTGGGGCTGCTGCCGTGGATGGGGCCGACGCTGGCGCTGGTTTTCTCGGTCGGCGTGTTCGCCCTGCAGGTGCTGTTCAGCCGCTGGTGGCTGGCCCGGCATAGGTTCGGCCCGGCCGAGTGGCTGTGGCGCTGGGCGACTTATGGCGTCAGGCCGCCGCTGCGACGCTGATCGGCAACGCCGCTGCCAATGACCGCTGGGTCGTGCCCCGTCATTGGCCCCACGTCAGAAAGCAGACATTCGACAGCCGCGCCGGGAGCGGACGTTGCCCGGGTCTCTTTCGGGGGGATAGCTGACATTCAAGAAGTGAGGAGCCTTAAGAATCAAAATCCAACCACCTGCTGATCACATCAGGTTTGTCGAGTGCCGACGCCCGCCACTACTGACATGAGAACTATCCCGATGCCGGCACCCGACATCAGGCCTGACAAGAGATCGGTCGAGATGCCGAACAGCGGCCCGTGCGCCCAGCGGCCAAGGAGCAGCCCAGCGACGATGAGTGCCAGACCGAACGGCATGGCTGCGTATGCGAGACGTGAGTTTCTGAGCATTTTCAAGGTATCCGTTTAGTCTTTCGCCCCCCTTAGCGGAGAATGGCGAAGCTGCAACACCGCTTTTGAGGTGATGATTCCAAGGATAGCTAAATGTCCGCTTTCGCGGTGCCGCTATCCTGGCCAACGGGCTGCGCCAATGCTGGCGAGGGCGGCGGCAAACACTAATCAGACGGTGGATGCAGTGCATCGACGATGCTCTTCAGCGCCACTACTGCCATTTCCGGTCGGGTCTGGCACTCACTGATGAGGCGCAGGCGATCAGGGCCGAAATCCGGTGTGATCCGGACGCTGGTCATGGTCCGCTCCCTAAAAAGTCGTGTCGCCGCAGGCTGGCGAAGCAGAACCCGGATATCGGTGTGGCGTGGATCGGCCTCAAGCCGACGCAGAAGGCCGTCGATCGCGGAAGGGCTACCTTCGATCGCCTGAAAGAACCAGCCGTCGCAGATGGCCAACGCGCCGGTCAGGCCGTCTTTGCCGTTGTTGCGCTGTGACACCGCGAGGATGTCGGCGATGATCCCAAGCGACTCGGTCGGCCCTGTGGCCAGACTAAAGTACGCCATCAGCTCCAGCTTGCGCATCAGACCGGCGCGCCCGCGCCAAAGCAGCTCCGCGCAATGCGCTCCGGATCAAAACCGCTGTTCAATGCAGCTAGAAAGAACGAGACACGGGCCGCGCCGGCCAACGTATAGCCCTTGCCTGAGCCGCGAACCACGCCTGGGGTCTTCGCCGTTTGTGTGAACCTCATTTCCACAGCCCGAACCTCTCTGAATCTTCGGTCCGGCACCGCAACCCTGGACAGTCCACCTGTTGAGCAGGACCGCTAGCATTTCCACGCGGTCGAACGCCGCATAGGGATCTGCGCCCCGAATACTGGAGGCGCTGTCAGGGAAAACTTCCGTCGGCTCAGAAGCCGCTACCCCACGACTCCATCAAGCAATAATGGCCGACCGAGCGGGGTCAGCGTCGGCGCGAAAACGCCGAAACGCGGGCCTGCTGATCAGATACTGTTTGCGCTTCTCTGCGGCTCGCGAAGGCAAGCCATAGGCGCTCAGTTCGACTGGAACGCCCTGCCACGATTGCCGATCAGCACCCAGCCGGCGTTCGTCGGCTTATAGCCGCCTTTAGGCTTGGCGACGGCAAGCCCCAACACCGCCAGCTCTGGCCCCCGGCTTGGTGCCGCCGCACGGGCGGGGTCGACCATATCGAGCAGGGCCTCGACGCGTTCGGGGTAGGTCATCAGGAAGAGGTCTCAACTGAGGGCTGGAGAGGCGCGTGGTGAAGGTCCAGCTCAGCTCCAGCCGCGTTCGCGGATGTAGGCCTCCAGCGCGGCGATTCGCGTGGCGTCCGACGGGTGGGTAGAAGCGAACTCCGGCTGACCCGACTGGCGCTGCTGCGCCATCAGACGCCACAGGGCCACGGCCTGCGACGGACGGAACCCGGCCGAGTTCATATAGTCGACCCCCAGCCGATCGGCTTCCAACTCGGCGCGACGAGAGTAGGGCAGCAACAGGCCGTATTGGGCCGCGATGGCCCCGAACGATCCTACGGTCTGCCCGCGCGATCCGGCCACGCCTTGCGCCACCTGCAGACCCAGATTGGTCAAGGCGGTCGAGGACGCCCGTTCCGCCGGGTGCCGGGCGACGACGTGGCCCATCTCGTGGCCGATCACGGTCGCCAGCTGATCGTCATTCTGTACCAAGGCCAGCAGGCTTGTCGTCACGCCGATCTTGCCCGACGGCAGGACAAAGGCGTTCGGGCTTTCGCTGTTGAACACCGCATAGTCCCAGCTGCGATTGCTTAGGCCCGCCGCCTCGACCAAGCGGTTCCCGATCCTACGGATACGGTCGACCGAAGCGCCTGTCAGCGCGGGGTTCTGGGTCCGAAGCAGCTGCTGCCAGGCCGCTTCGGATTGCTGCTCGAGACCGGTCGAGTCAGCGAGAATCAACTGATTGCGGCCGAGCGTATCGTTGTAGGCGCACCCTCCCAAGAGGAGGGTCAGGCTCAATCCGGCTGCAGCGAACGGGGCGGTACGTGTCATGGAGATCTTCTTTCTTCGCCGGGACCAAGACCGACGATCGGCACATGAACCCGGCGAAGATGGCAAGGGTTCCCGCTTCAACCCTCCATCAGGTGCTGTCAGTCAGCGAATTGTGGGTGCCGTTTAGAGGAATGGAGCCAAGGCAGAAAATAGCGGCGGCGCGAAGGACCGATGCTGGCGCATTGCAGAACCTGGTCCGGTTCCAGCGGCAGGTCCGCGTTTGGGCAGCCGGGGCCAATGTCCGCTATCCGGTCTGAGGCTGATCTGCTCCCCGGAAACTGGATCACTGGACGTTAGAGTTTTCTGCTGAGATTTCCCTGGCTGGGAAGGAGCGGAAGACCATGAAGGCATCAGCATTTTCGGACGCCCAGAAGGCGTTCATTCTGAAGCAGGGCGCCGACGGCGTGCCGGTGGCGGAGATATCTGCCGGCGGGCCGGAATCAGTCAGGCGACGTACTTCAATTGGAAGAAGAAGTACGACGGCCTGCTGCCGACGGAGATGAAGCTGTTGATCGGCGTTGAAGGCGGGACCCCACCCGGTATGAAATAACATATTGAATGAGCTGAATATTGCGGGGCGAGACTGGGTCCCGACAGACGCCTGTCAGCATGCGCGCGAACGTATTGTTATGTGGCGAATTCAACCACTTAGGCTGCCACTCGATGGGGGCCGATTTCGACGCCGATCCACACACTGGGCCGAACGTCCGGTTCTGGGTGCCGTGCCAATGGCTCATCCCGACCCAAAGCGGACGGTCACATCGGCGCTGATCGCATAAAACCCTCGTTCAGAAGCGCTCCCCCTGCAGCCGAGTGTCACGTAATTATCGGAAAGTACGCGCCACGCGCCTGATCTCTTCGACTAATGCGCAATGTAGGAACCATAGGATACCGCTCAGCCAGTTCAGGTCGTCCTCGGGCAGCGCCAACGCCCGGACCAGGCAGCGCGGGGCGCTTACCGCCCTGTTCCGACTTGTGAGTTACGCCGCGTCCGCCAATCGCGCGCCGCCCTTATCTGCTTCAGCAGCTATGGCATGGATGCGTTTAAGCAGCTGTTCGGGGTTGAACGGCTTGGTGATGTGACCATCCGCGCCTGCCTCTCTTCCGGCGGCGATATGCTCAGGCAAGGCGTTCGCGGTCAGCATCAATATGGGGATGCGCTTGTCGGCAGCAGTTTGCTGAGCGCGGATTTCCTTAACGGCAGTCAAGCCGTCCATAACAGGCATCTGCATGTCCATCAGAATTGCGTCGAAGAGCTGTGTTTGCGTCGCGAGGACCGCCTGTAGCCCATCTTCGACACAGGTGACGTTTATGCCAACTGAACTGAGAATCAATTCTACCACCCGTCGATTGGTGGGGTGGTCATCCGCGACGAGGACGGACAGCGGCGTTTCTTCCTGCCAGGCCGGGGCGCTAGGGGTTTGATCGCTCTCCCCCATCAAGCAGTCTGGGAGATTCAGGTCCAACCAGAAGGTCGATCCTTCGCCCGGCGCACTGTCGCAATCGAGCGTACCCCCCATCGCTTCAGCGAGACTTTTAGATATGGAGAGACCCAGCCCGGTGCCCCCAAAGTTCCGCGTGATCGATCCATCAGCCTGCTGGAAACGCTCGAACAGGGCATGTTTGGAGGCCGGGTCAAAACCCACGCCTGTGTCTGTCACCCAAATCCGCTGACGGGTTTCAACGCCCGCGTTGAGACGGATAGTCACCTGACCGGAGTCGGTGAACTTCACTGCGTTTGAAACGAGGTTGGTCACGATTTGGCGGAGACGGGTTGGATCACCCATTAGGATCCGATCCTGACTCTGGTCGACTTCAACCTGCAACCGGACGCCCTTTTCGTCAGCCTTTAGGCGTAGCAGCGCCGCCACGCTCCGCACGAGATCGCCCGAATGGAAGGGGGTCTCCTCCAGGGTTAGACGCCCTGCCTCAATCTTGGCTGTGTCCAAGATGTCCGAGAGCAAGGCTTCGAGGGTATCGCCCGAGGTGGCGATCAGGTTAGCCGCTTCCTTGTTCTCCGCCGACAGATCGGCCCTTTTCAGCATATGAGCCATGGCGACGATCCCGTTTAGGGGCGTGCGAATTTCATGGCTCATGTTGGCCAGGAACTCTGACTTGGCCGTATTGGCGGCGGAAGCTTCCTGCTCCTTTTCCCGAAGGCCGTCGGTCAGCTCATTGAGTTGGCGTTCCGCCTTCCACGAACCGACAGCCGATGACGCAGTGAACAGGATCAGAAGAACCATCGCGGTCAGCGTCTCCAATCTTGCGCTCGTAACGGGAGCGAGGAACGGGACCACAAGCAAGGTGGCGACCACAGGAGCCGCAACCGCGATCATATGCGCAAGGGAGCGATGGCAGCCGCGGACGATGTAAACCAAAACGCCGCAAAGCAGCGCAAGCGCGACGGCCCCACCATGCCCACCTTCCGACAACCACCAAAACGATGCGAGGGCCGCCCAGGAACTGGCAGCGATTGTTGAACTGACCAGTCGCAGAGTTCGGCTGGCGACCGGGTAGAGCCGACGCATTTTCTTGGCCGTCGCAACGCGCAGGAGGATTTCGCCGAGGGCGAAAAGACACATCCAGAGCGCCAACTGTGGAGCTGACATTTGCTGCATCGAAAGCAGGAAGACCGCTATGGCCGCAAACAGACGATCACGGAATTGGACTCGCGTGGCGTCCGCCGTATCGTCGAACGATCGGTCAAGTCCCCAAAAGCTTCGCGTCACATCCATCCCCCGAAGACGAACGGGTGATGTTGGCGCAAGCGAATGAAAAAGCCATGAAAGTGGAGAAGGCTTTTGGAAGAGGAACAATCTAAAGGCACCAGAGAGCGTTCATCTGAGGTTTCAAGCGTCCGCTTTTAACGGCGGGCTCAACTGATCGCTGCAACACACGCGGCGAAGGTCTCCGCTGGCGTCCGATAGAGCAAGGTCTTTCTGGGCCGTTCATTGAGCTGCCGGGCGATGGCGTTTAGCTGGGGCTGG
>NZ_JAFCVJ010000051.1:0-6658 GCF_049896985.1 Brevundimonas sp. SL161
CTCGGCGTCATGGGTGCCGGCCTCGCCGTGGTGTCGATCCGCCGGGCCGCAGGGGCCAATGCCCACGGCGGAGACCCCCGCATCTGGCTGGGTCTCGCCTTCTTGGGGGGCCTGCTCGTCGCGGCTGCGGCGCTTGGCATCGTGATCCGCGCCCCGACGCCTGCAGACCACGCCTATGGTGCGACGTTGCTGGTGCTGGGCGGCTATGCGCTGTTCCACGCCGCCCTGGTGGCCCTGATGGTGGCGTTTCTGGCCGCGCGCGTGGTCCGGGGCTTCACGTCGCCCCGCCGCCATGCTGAGTTCCCGGTCGTGACCCTGTGGATCGACTACCTCGCCGCCACCGCAATACTGATCCTGGCGGTTGCCCATCTTCCGGGGATGCTGTCGTGAAGGACATCATCCGGATCCTGATCGCCCCCCTGGTTTGGCTGGCCAGCTTCAGCGCGGTATATGGCCTGCACGGCTTGATCTGCGGGCACGGCATCGACGGTATGGTGTTTGGTCTGCTCTCGCTCCCGCGGGCCCTGATGGCGCTCGCCTATGGGCTCGCCGTGTTGATCCAGGTGGGGCTGGTCTGGGGTCTTCAGGCCGAGCGTTTCAGTTCGTCCTCGCCGTTCGTGCGTTTCGTCAGCCGCGCGACGGGGTGGGTCGGCCTGGTCGCCGTCGTGTGGAGCCTCCTGCCCACAGTGACCACAACCTATTGTCTTTGAGATTCGGCGCCGTTTCCAAGAATCCCGCAGGACCCGTGCGGCGGTTCCGCTCGTCGATATGACTCGTGAGAGCGCCGGCGGATCGCCCTCGGTTCTGATCCACCTGGTAACGGTCCTGACCGAGGTGGCCGGGGTCGAAACCGTTCCGGAGCGGCTCGATGCGCTGCATCGACACTTCCGGAGCGCCGGTGCTGTCAGGCCAACGCTAAAACGTCTCCACTTGGGGCGGCCTAAACCGCTGACACGGATGATGTTTCGTGAAGCCGATTTCATTCAAGCGCCACTGGCTTCCGGCGGCCGTCATCCGCCATGCCGTCTGGCTGTACTTTCGCTTCAGCCTTAGTTTTCGTGACGTCGAGGAGCTCCTGGCGCAGCGCGGGATCGACGTCAGCTATGGGACGGTCCGGTGCTGGACCATCAAGTTCGGCCCCTTGATCGCCCGGCGGCTGAAGAAGCGGCGAGGGGCCCCGTCGCCGCGCTGGCACCTGGACGAGATGGTCTGCTGGATCGGCGGCAAGCGGATGTATCTGTGGCGCGCAGTGGACGATGAAGGCGAGGTCCTGGACCTCGTGGTCCAGCGCCGGCGGGACACTTAGGCGGCGTTGAGGCTTCTCCGAAGTCTGCTACACAGCCAGCCGGTGGAGCCCCAGACGATCACGACCGACGGCCTGGCCTCATATAGCGCGGCTCTGGATCAGTTGGAACTGAGGTATCTTCATCGACCCGGTTGGCTTCGGGAGAACAATCGGATCGAGAACTCACACCTTCCGATCCGACGACGAGAACGGCAGCAGCAGCGGTTCAAATCTCAAGCATCAGCGTAGAAATTCCTCACCACCCACGCGGCGATCTACAACACCTTCAACATCCAGCGGCATCTGATCAGCAGACCCGCCCTTCGCCGCTTCCGCGCCGATGCGGACGCCGCATGGGCGGTGGCCGTTGCCTGAATGGCGGCGGGGTAGGGCGACTTTCGAGTTGTCGAAGTTGCCCTGACAGCGCCTCTGCATTGTTGATCGGCGTTGAAGGCGGGACCCCACCCGATATGAAACAACATATTGAATGAGCTTAATATTTCGGGGCGAGACGGGGTCCCGACAGACGCCTGTCAGCATGCGCGCCAACGTATTGTTATATAGCCAATTCAACCACCTAGTGGATTGATTCCATCACTTGGTGCCCGCGGTTAGCGGCGGCGATGATTTTGTCTGGATCGGCGGTCCAGACGAAGGGTTTGGGCTGCTGATTGTGATCGACGACGAAGCGGTTGATGGCGGCCTGGAGATCGACGACGCCCTTGAAGACGCCGCGCTTGAGGCGGCGCTTGGTGAGGATGGCGAAGAAGCCCTCGACGGCGTTGAGCCAGCTGGCCAACGTCGGCGTGAAGTGGAACGTCCAGCGCGGATGACGGCCCAGCCATGCGATCACCTTGGGGTGTTTGTGGGTGGCGTAGTTATCGAGGATGGCGTGGATGGTCTTTCCGGCCGGGACCTCGCGCTCGACGGCGTTCAGGAACCGGATGAACTCCTGATGCCGGTGGCGCTGCATGTAGCGGCCGATGACCTTGCCCTCCAGCACATCGAAGGCGGCGAAGAGGGTGGTCGTGCCGTGGCGTTTGTAGTCGTGGGTCATGGTCCCGGCGCGGCCCTTCTTCATCGGCAGACCCGGCTGGGTGTGATCCAACGCCTGGATCTGCGACTTCTCATCGACGCTGAGCACCACGGCGTGGGCCGGTGGATCGACATAGAGGCCGACGATGTCGCGGACCTTGGCGGCGAACTTCGGATCGTTGGACAGCTTGAAGGTGCGGATGCGGTGCGGGGCCAGGCCGTGGGCCTTCCAGATGCGCTGGACCGACGTCAGCCCCACGCCGGCCACCTTAGCCATCAGCCGGCCGGTCCAGTGTGTCGTCTCGCCGGGCGGCTCGCCCAGCGTCAGGGCCACGACCCGGTCGGCCACATCCTCCGGCAGTCGAGGCGTGCCGGGCGGCCGGGTTTTGTCGCGCAGCAGGCCTTCGACACCTTCGTCCATGAAGCGGGCCTGCCAGCGCCAGACCGCCGTCTTGCTGACGCCGGCCATGCGCATGATCGCCGCCGTGCCCAGCCCACCGGCCGTCCCCAGCACAATCCGGGCGCGCCACACATGCTTTTGCAGACTGTTGCGGTCATCGACGGTCGCCTGCAGGCGCTTACGATCGGTCGGGCTCAGATGCACGGTGACGCCTGTACGCATCCTGCAGACTCGCACGACGCCACGCCCCGGGAAATCCCACCCCGGACTCTTATGTCCCGATCATTCCACTAGGCTGCCTCTCGATGGGTCCGATTTCGACGCCGATCCACACAGCAGACGCACACTTCGCCGCTTTCGGGCCGAGGCGGATGCTGCATGGTCGGCTGCGGTCGCCTGATTTCAGGCCGGGTAGGGCGCATTTCGACTGGGTGCGGTTAACCTGTCAGGCCCTCGGTTGCGGCCGCGCGAGATGGCGTGCCGCCATGTCGCGGTCGGCAGTTGCAGCGCTGTTTAGTTCCGTTACGCTGTAACAGGTAAGGGAAAGCCGGATATGATGACAACGATCAGACGAGTGCTCTTGGCCGGCCTGGCATTCTCCCTTCTCGGCGCACCCGCGCATGCGCATGCGCAGGTCAGTCAGGGCCCGGTCCAGCAAACGGTCGGCACTTTCGACGACAAGTTCCGCCAGTTCGAGGGCGAGGACTGGCCCACCCCGACCGAATATCGCAACGCCTCAGGCGCGCCCGGCCACCGGTACTGGCAGCAGCAGGTCGACTACGACATCGACGTGTCGCTGGATGAGGCGCGCCGGACGCTGACGGGCGTCGAGACCATCACCTATGCGAACAACTCGCCCGACCGGCTGGGCTATCTGTGGCTGCTGCTGGATCAGCAGAACTATCGCCGCGCGTCGCTGGCGGAGCGCAGCCGCACGGTCGGCGATAACACCACTCTGTCGGTCAACGAAGTGCTGCGGGTGCAGCGGTTCCAGGAGTGGGAGGGCGGCTTCAACGACCTGAAGATCACCGGATCGGACGGGCGCGACCTGCCGTTCACGGTGACGGATTCGCTACTCCGGATCGACTTGCCCCAGACCCTGGGGACCGGCGAGACCTTCGCCTTCACCATCGCCTTCACCCTGCCCCTGCCCGAGACGAACGTCGTCGGCGGCCGCAGCGGCTACGAATGTTTCACCAAGGAATGGGAGGACGGCAACTGCATCTTCCTGGCGGCCCAGTGGTTCCCGCGCCTGGCAGTCTATTCAGACTACGAGGGCTGGCATAACGCCCAGTTCCTGGGCTCGGGGGAGTTCACCCTGGAGTTCGGCGACTATGACGTATCGATCACCGTGCCGGCCGACCACCAGGTCTCGGCGACGGGCGCGCTTCAGAACCCGGACATCCTGACGGCGGCCCAGCGCGAGCGGCTGGACCGCTCCCGCACGGCCGAGGAGCCCGTCTATATCGTGACGCCGGCCGAGGCCGCCGCAGCCGAGGCCAGTCCCGCCCGGTCGGGCACCCGCACCTGGACCTTCGCCGCCGAGAACGTGCGTGACTTCGCCTTCGCCTCCAGCCGCAAATTCATCTGGGACGCCATGGGAGTCGAGCAGGACAGCGCCGAGCATCCGGTCGTGATGGCCATGTCGTTCTATCCCAAGGAGGCCCGGCCGCTGTGGGATGCCTGGTCGACCAAGGCCGTGGCCCACACCCTGGACGTCTACAACCAGTTCTCTATCACCTATCCGTATCCCACTGCGCAGTCGGTGAACGGCCCGGTCGGGGGAATGGAGTATCCGATGATCACCTTCAACGGGCCGCGCCCGCTGCGGGGCGACGACGGCTCCCTGACCTATACGGAGCGGACCAAGGCCGGGCTGATCGGGGTGATCATCCACGAGGTCGGCCACACCTATTTCCCGATGATCATCAACTCAGACGAGCGCCAGTGGACCTGGATGGACGAGGGTCTGAACAGCTTCCTGCAGTATCAGGCCGAGAAGCTGTGGGACGCCGACTTCCCCGCCCGGGGCGAGCCGCGTCAGATCGTGGAATACATGATCTCCGAGAACCAGGTACCGGTCATGACCCAGTCGGACAGCATCCTGCAGTTCGGCAACAACGCCTATGCCAAACCGTCGACGGCGTTGAACATCCTGCGCGAGACCATCATGGGCCGCGAGCTGTTCGACCGGGCGTTCCGGGAGTACGCCGAGCGGTGGGCCTTCAAGCGGCCGACGCCCTATGACTTTTTCCGCACGATGGAGGAGTCGTCGGGCATGGATCTCGACTGGTTCTGGCGGGGCTGGTTCTATTCGACCGACCACGTCGACATCTCGCTGGACACCGTCATCGCTGTGGCCCTGGAACCGACCGACCCGGAGGCGCGCGCCCGCCTCGCCCGTCAGCGGTTCGAGGATGAGCCGGTCTCGCGCACTGTGGTCAACAATCGCGGCATCGAGACGGTGGCCGAAGCCGATCCGAACGTCCGTGACTACTATGACGAGACCGACCAGTTCACCGTCACCGCCAGCCAGCGTCGCGCCGCCGCGACTGCCCAGACCGCCGCCGACGCCGACCGCCGCCAGGCGCAAACGTTCGAAGACAACGTCTATCGCTTCACCTTCTCCAATCGGGGCGGGCTGGTCATGCCGGTCATCCTGAAGCTGAACTGGTCGGACGGCTCCGACGAAATCGTGCGCATCCCGGCCGAGGTCTGGCGTCGGAACAGCCAGCGGGTGACGTGGCAGCATGTCTCGTCCAGGACGCTGGTCTCGGCCGAGGTCGATCCGCTGTGGGAGACAGGCGATGCGAACCGGGCCAACAACGCCTTCCCCCAGTCGATCACGCCGAGCCTGGTGCCCCTGGCCCCGGCCGGACCGTCCGGACCCAACCGGATGCGCGACGACGACCGTCGGGTGACGCCCGACAGCCTGCGTCCGCGGGCGGCGGCGAGCCAATGAGGCGACTGGCGCTCGGCGTGGTGGCGGCGGCGGTGGTTCTCGCCACGCCGGTGCTGGCGCATCGGGGTCACTCCGGCCTGACGGTGGTGGTGATCGACGCGGGCGGCGCCGTCAGCGTCACCCACCGGTTCGCCGCGCATGACGTGGAACCGGCGCTTGTCACGGTCGCGCCCGACGCCCAGCCGACGCTGGACGATCCGGCGGCGGTCGCGGCTCTTGAAGAGCATCTGGATCGACGTTTCCGGCTGGAGATCGACGACGAGCGGATCGACCTAAATCATGCCGCGACGGATCTGGCAGGCGATAACATCCGGGTGGACTATAGCGGCAATCGGACGCCGGCACCCCGGGTCCGATCGGTGCGGGTGGACCTCGATTTCTTTCCGGGTGTCCATGACGATCAGGAACAGCAGGTCAACGTCCGCTGGGCCGGGGTCACGCGCACGCTGGTGTTTCGGCCTGGATCGGCCGCGCAGACAATTTGGTTCTAGCCACACCGAGGGCCAATGGATCAGTGCTGCGTAGCGGTTGGCAACTCGCGGGCTTCTCGCCGCCATCGCGAATGACGTCGTAGGTGCGGCGCCATGGTTGAAACCAAGAACTATTCGGCAGCCGTTGCAATCGCTGGTCAGCTAACAGGCTCAAGCGCCGAAAGCGGACGCGCCGAAGGTCCGCTGAGGGTCGGACTCAGCGGTTGGCTGTCGGCCCCAAAACAGACATTGGGTCTACCGCCGCAAACCGGACCCGCCGAAGGGCTGTTCGGGGTGGCAAGCGGACCTTCGCTTCAGATACCCTGACAACGGTGCCGATGGCAGCGGCGGAACAGCGAAGGTTTGTGGTCGTTAGGTCTTCCAGATGAGGAGTCTGGCAATGAAACGATCAATCACCCTGACGAGCGCGCTGGCGCTGACCCTGGCCATCTCGGGTGCCGCGATGGCGCAGAATGGCAACGGTAATGGCAACGGTAATGGCCGGG
>NZ_JAFCVJ010000052.1:0-2754 GCF_049896985.1 Brevundimonas sp. SL161
GTCGGCGCAGGTGACCCTTCTTCGTGTCGTGGAACAACGTGAGATCCAGCCTCTGGGCGCGTCAGGGGCGCGCCAGCTGGACCTGCGGATTCTTGCCTCGTGCAAGTCGGACCTGAAGCGCGCGGTCGAGCGCGGTGAGTTCCGCGAGGATCTGTACTACCGTCTCAATGTTCTGAAGCTGCGGGTGCCGCCGCTGCGGGAGCGGCGCGAGGACGTGGCGCTTTTGTTCTCGCATTTCCTGGCGCGGGCCTCCGGCGATCGCGGGCGGACGCCTCCGCCGATGAGCACCGCCGTCCGGCGCACCCTGATTGAGCATGACTGGCCGGGCAATGTGCGGGAGCTGGCGCATTTCGCCGATCGGGTCGCTCTGGATATCGACGCACCAGCCGCCTTCGGCGCGACCGAAGACGCGGGCGCCGGCCTCGTCGACCGGCTCGAACGGTTTGAGAAGGCGGTGCTGGAGGAGGCGTTGCATCGCCATGCGGGCGACATCGTCGCCATGACCGACGCCCTGCGGATTCCACGCAAGACCCTCTACGACAAGTTCCGCCGTCACGGCCTGCGCCCGGGCGATTTCCGCGCGCGAGATGAGCGTGGCCAAGACTGAGGAGGGGTCGGAGCGTTGCTGCGGACAGCAAAAAGCCCCGCGGCGAACCGGCGGGGCTTTGAGATCTTGGGTGCGGGAGCAGGATTTGAACCTGCGACCTTCAGGTTATGAGCCTGACGAGCTACCGGGCTGCTCCATCCCGCGGCAAGAGCGGCGTTGTGAAGGAAGATGTTCGAGAAGACCCGGGCTCAAGCAGCGCAAAGCGCGTTAGCCCGGAAAAGACGTCACAATCCACATATCCGCTTGGTAGACCCGGCGGCGACCTACTCTCCCATGCCTTGAGACATAGTACCATTGGCTCTGGAGGGCTTAACGACCGAGTTCGGGATGGGATCGGGTGGGGAACCTCCGACATAACCACCAGGTCAACCAAGCGGATATGTAGATTGTGACGAGAAGACATTGTCGTATTCGAAAAATCGAATGAGTTTTGCTGAGAAACGATCAAGCCGATCGGATTATTAGTACCAGTAAGCTTCACGCGTCGCCGCGCTTCCACACCTGGCCTATCAACGTGGTAGTCTTCCACGATCCTCAGCGAAGCCTTGTTTTGAGGTTAGTTTCCCGCTTAGATGCTTTCAGCGGTTATCTATTCCATACTTAGCTACCCTGCTGCACAACTGGCGTCATGACAGGTCCACCAGAGGTATGTCCATCCCGGTCCTCTCGTACTAGGGGCAGATCCTCTCAAGCTTCGAACACCCACGGCAGATAGGGACCAAACTGTCTCACGACGTTCTGAACCCAGCTCACGTACCACTTTAATCGGCGAACAGCCGAACCCTTGGGACCTGCTCCAGCCCCAGGATGTGATGAGCCGACATCGAGGTGCCAAACTTTGCCGTCGATATGGACTCTTGGGCAAAATCAGCCTGTTATCCCTAGAGTACCTTTTATCCGTTGAGCGATGGCCCTTCCACGCGGGACCACCGGATCACTATGGCCGACTTTCGTCTCTGCTCGACTTGTCAGTCTCGCAGTCAGGCGGGCTTATGCCATTGCACTCGACGACCGATTTCCGACCGGTCTGAGCCCACCATCGCGCGCCTCCGTTACACTTTAGGAGGCGACCGCCCCAGTCAAACTACCCACCACGCCATGTCCCGGGACCGGATAACGGTCCTCGGTTAGACGTCAACGACAGTAAGGGTGGTATTTCAAGGATGGCTCCACCAGAGCTGGCGCCCCGGTTTCATAGCCTCCCACCTATCCTACACATACGGTCGCTAACGCCAAGGCGAAGCTATAGTAAAGGTTCATAGGGTCTTTCCGTCTGACCGCGGGAACCCCGCATCTTCACGGGGAATTCAATTTCACTGAGCCTGTGCTGGAGACAGTGGGGAAGTCGTTACGCCATTCGTGCAGGTCGGAACTTACCCGACAAGGAATTTCGCTACCTTAGGACCGTTATAGTTACGGCCGCCGTTTACCTGGGCTTCAGTTCGTCGCTTTCACAACTCCCTTTAACCTTCAGGCACCGGGCAGGCGTCAGACCCTATACGTCGCATTGCTGCTTCGCAGAGCCCTGTGTTTTTGCTAAACAGTCGCTACCCCCTGGCTTGTGCCACTCTGCAAAGGTTGCCCTAAGCAGAGTCACGCTTATTCCGAAGTTACGCGTGCAATTTGCCGAGTTCCTTCAGCACAGTTCTCTCAAGCGCCTTGGTATGCTCTACCTGACCACCTGTGTCGGTTTCGGGTACGGTCTCTGCCAGAGTTATTTCCAGGGACAACTTCCCTGCCAGGACAATCCAATAAGCCCTGACAAGTTACGCCATCCGTCACTTCTGGCTGGTGCAGGAATATTTACCTGCTTCCCATCGACTACGCTTTTCAGCCTCGCCTTAGGGGCCGACTAACCCTGCGCAGATTAGCTTTACGCAGGAACCCTTGGTCTTTCGGCGGGAGTGTCTCTCACACTCCTTATCGTTACTCATGTCAGCATTCTCACTTCCGATACCTCCAGCCAGGCTCACGCCTGACCTTCACCGGCTTACGGAACGCTCCGCTACCGCTCGCTTACGCGAACCCATATCTTCGGCGCATGGCTTGAGCCCCGTTACATTTTCCGCGCAGGATCGCTTGATCAGTGAGCTGTTACGCTTTCTTTAAAGGATGGCTGCTTCTAAGCCAACCTCCTGATTGTCAGC
>NZ_JAFCVJ010000052.1:2848-6211 GCF_049896985.1 Brevundimonas sp. SL161
CAGAAGCAATCCCACATCGTTTCCCACTTAGCCATGACTTGGGGGCCTTAGATGATGGTTAGGGTTGTTTCCCTTTTCACGACGGACGTTAGCACCCGCCGTGTGTCTGCCCGATAGTTCTCTCAGGTATTCGGAGTTTGGTTAGTATTGGTACCACTCGCGCAGCCCGCAACCATCCAGTGCTCTACCCCCTGAGGAATTCGTCGGACGCTCTACCTAAATAGATTTCGCGGAGAACCAGCTATGTCTAGGTTTGATTGGCCTTTCACCCCTATCCACAAGTCATCCCAGAATTTTTCAACATTCACGGGTTCGGACCTCCAGTAAGTGTTACCTTACCTTCATCCTGCTCATGGATAGATCACCTAGTTTCGGGTCGTCATACGTCGAACTTAGCGCCCTATTCAGACTCGCTTTCGCTGCGCCTACACCTAACGGCTTAAGCTTGCTCGACACATGAAGTCGCTGACCCATTATACAAAAGGTACGCCGTCACCCCGCTTGGGGGCTCCGACTGCTTGTAGGCTTCCGATTTCAGGATCTGTTTCACTCCCCTTGTCGGGGTGCTTTTCACCTTTCCCTCACGGTACTTGTTCACTATCGGTCGTAGAGGAGTACTTAGGCTTGGAGGGTGGTCCCCCCATGTTCAGACAGGATTTCACGTGTCCCGCCCTACTCGAGTCTCTTGCTATTTGACGCCTACGGGGCTTTCACCCGCTATGGCCGACCTTTCCAGATCGTTCGGCTTTATATCACAAGAGCACTGGCCTGGTCCCGGTTCGCTCGCCACTACTACGGGAGTCTCGGTTGATGTCCTTTCCTCCGGGTACTGAGATGTTTCAGTTCCCCGGGTTTGCTTAATGAACCCTATGTATTCAGGTCATTATACCTTTGAACAATCCGCCAATCCTCGCCCTCCCGAAGGAAAGCAAAGTTGGAAGACTGTAAAGGTGGGTTTCCCCATTCGGAAATAACCGGATCAAAGGGTGCTAGCGCCTCCCCGGTTCTTATCGCAGCTTGCCACGTCCTTCATCGCCTCTCTACGCCAAGGCATCCGTCAGAAGCCCTTCAACGCTTGATCGTTTCTCAGCAAAACTCATGCAGGGATGATCCAGCCGACTGGAAAGAAATGCCGGCGGGTCCCTGCCTGATTTTTGTCAGACAATGTCTTCTCTCGAACAGATCCTCAAAGCCTATGAACAGGCCGGATCAATTCTTCCTTCACAATATCAATGCTTCAGCGCCGAAGCGGCTGAAGCAATCTCTGTACGATCATACGAGGTCCTGGTGGAGCCAGACGGAGTCGAACCGACGACATCCTGCTTGCAAAGCAGGCGCTCTACCAACTGAGCTATGGCCCCATTCCAACAGGAACAGTGCGAAGCCCAGGAGAGCTTGTCGGTGCGTGTCATGCTGCTAGTCCAGCAGAGCTGGTAGGCCCGGGCAGACTCGAACTGCCGACCTCACGCTTATCAGGCGTGCGCTCTAACCAGGCTGAGCTACGGGCCTATGGCCGCACGACAGCCTGATACCAGGCTCGCGATCGCACACTTCAACGCAACCCGGCCACAGGCCAGGACGCTTTGAAGCGTGAAAATAGGAAAGAGAAACGGAGACGGCGGCATCCCGCAGTTTATTGGAGCGTCAATAATGAACCTCGTGAGAGCTTCACTGGAGACGCATCCTTAGAAAGGAGGTGATCCAGCCGCAGGTTCCCCTACGGCTACCTTGTTACGACTTCACCCCAGTCGCTGACCCTACCGTGGTCGACTGCCTCTCTTGCGAGTTAGCGCATCGCCTTCGGGTAGAACCAACTCCCATGGTGTGACGGGCGGTGTGTACAAGGCCCGGGAACGTATTCACCGCGGCATGCTGATCCGCGATTACTAGCGATTCCAACTTCATGCCCTCGAGTTGCAGAGGACAATCCGAACTGAGACGACTTTTAAGGATTAACCCTCTGTAGTCGCCATTGTAGCACGTGTGTAGCCCACCCTGTAAGGGCCATGAGGACTTGACGTCATCCCCACCTTCCTCCGGCTTAGCACCGGCAGTCCCATTAGAGTTCCCAACTAAATGATGGCAACTAATGGCGAGGGTTGCGCTCGTTGCGGGACTTAACCCAACATCTCACGACACGAGCTGACGACAGCCATGCAGCACCTGTGTCCTAGTCCCCGAAGGGAAAGCCAGATCTCTCTGGCGGTCCAGGCATGTCAAAAGGTGGTAAGGTTCTGCGCGTTGCTTCGAATTAAACCACATGCTCCACCGCTTGTGCGGGCCCCCGTCAATTCCTTTGAGTTTTAATCTTGCGACCGTACTCCCCAGGCGGATTGCTTAATGCGTTAGCTGCGTCACCGAGATGTAAACACCCCGACAACTAGCAATCATCGTTTACGGCGTGGACTACCAGGGTATCTAATCCTGTTTGCTCCCCACGCTTTCGAGCCTCAGCGTCAGTAATGAGCCAGTATGTCGCCTTCGCCACTGGTGTTCTTCCGAATATCTACGAATTTCACCTCTACACTCGGAGTTCCACATACCTCTCTCACACTCAAGACATCCAGTATCAAAGGCAGTTCCAGAGTTGAGCTCTGGGATTTCACCCCTGACTTAAATGTCCGCCTACGCTCCCTTTACGCCCAGTAATTCCGAGCAACGCTAGCCCCCTTCGTATTACCGCGGCTGCTGGCACGAAGTTAGCCGGGGCTTCTTCTCCGGGTACCGTCATTATCGTCCCCGGTGAAAGAATTTTACAATCCTAAGACCTTCATCATTCACGCGGCATGGCTGCGTCAGGCTTTCGCCCATTGCGCAAGATTCCCCACTGCTGCCTCCCGTAGGAGTTTGGGCCGTGTCTCAGTCCCAATGTGGCTGGTCATCCTCTCAGACCAGCTACTGATCGTAGCCTTGGTGAGCCTTTACCTCACCAACTAGCTAATCAGACGCGGGCCGCTCTAATGGCGATAAATCTTTCCCCCGAAGGGCACATTCGGCATTACCACCCGTTTCCAGGAGCTATTCCGAACCAAAAGGCACGTTCCCACGTGTTACTCACCCGTCCGCCACTAACCCCGAAGGGTCCGTTCGACTTGCATGTGTTAGGCCTGCCGCCAGCGTTCGCTCTGAGCCAGGATCAAACTCTCAGGTTGAGTTGACTATCTGACTAAAGCATCACCAGCCTCGAAAGGCCGGTGGGCATTAGTTCTACGTATTTTTGACGAGAACCACTTCGATCAATCCCCGAGGGAACCAACCGACATGGTTGTATCTTTCAAAAAGACCGCAGAGTGTCAGTATCATCGTAATGACCATCACTGGTCATCGCTAGGACACCGCCGCCTGCGTTTCTCTTTCCAAATC
>NZ_JAFCVJ010000053.1:0-6123 GCF_049896985.1 Brevundimonas sp. SL161
ACCCTTCTCGACCACGAACGGCTCGAAGAACGCCCACTCCGCATCCGACATCAAACCACGAACCATGGCTGCTCTCCGCAAAGAACAGCCTTGAATCAGCGATCAAGCGATTTGGGAATCCTCTTTGTCCACACGGCCTAGGGAATGGCGAAAAGCCCTGAGCGCGCCCAAGCGAGTTGGACCCGATCCGCGTTCTACGTACGGGCCAGCGGCGTGTGAACGGCCGCATAAACAGGCCGGACGCGCGGCAGCACCTGATTGCGCGCCAGGTGATCGAAAAACCGCTTGGATCCGAAGGGGCGGCCGCACGCGCCATTCCGCCGAATGAGGAAGGTAGTTAGCTGACTGCCACCACTCGCGGGGCTTGTATTCAGCCGCGAAACAAAAACTCGACTAACCCCGTCATACTCACTGCAAGAACCACGACGACCGCCATTACGACCGAACGTTGATCGAGCAGCGGAGATGGTCGTTTTGTCGAGGGAGAAGTGAGTTGAGATTTACGCTGCATCGGTTTGGCCTCGGTTAGAGGCATTAAAACGATTTATCTTTTTAGTTGTTCCGTCCCCAGCCCAAGCGACAGCAGGCCCGGTCCAGGGCCTCGACCACGTTTTCTGAGCGGTAGGCGAACGGTGGATCGATCGCCGGCGAGAAGCGGCTGAAGGTGGACGTGCGCGAACCGCGCTGAGAGTCGCGTCAGCTGAAGCATTCGCTCGCATACCACTCTGACAGAAACGTCCGCTACCCACCCTTAGCCGCAGTTCGAAGCGTCCGATTTCGGGCAGCGGGGCCGGATGTCCGATTTCGGGCCTGATGCCAATGTCGGGCTCTGTCAGCCCAAACTTAGGCCGGCGGTAAGGGGGGGGGCGGCTAGCTCTTTGGGATGGCCAAGAGCACCAACCCTTTCCGCTACTTCGACAGCTCGCCGGAGGTGATCCGGACGGTGGTGATGATGTACGTGAAGTACCCGCTGTCGCTCCGGAACGTGGAGGACCTGCTGGCCGAGCGTGGCATCGACATCTGCCATGAGACGGTGCGCCTGTGGTGGAACCGGTTCGGCCCGATGTTCGCAGCGGAGATCCGCAGGAAGCGGGTTCAGAAGACGCGCGCGTTCACCCACTGGAGGTGGCATCTCGACGAGGTCTACGTGAAGATCAACGGCGAGATGCATTACCTCTGGCGCGCCGTGGATCAGGAGGGCGAGGTGCCGGAATCCTTTGCCAGCAAGACCCGGGACAAGGCCGCGGCGCTGACGTTCATGAAGAAGATTATGAAGCGGCACGGTCGCGCCAAGGCCATCACGACCGACGGGCTGCGCTCCTACAAGGCCGCAATGAGGGAGCTGGGCAACACCGCCAGCCAGGAGGTCGGCCGTTTGGCGAACAACAGGGTTGAGAACTCCCATCTGCCATTCCGACGACGAGAACGGGCCATGCTGAGGTTCCGGCAGATGAAGACGCTGCAGAAGTTTAGCTCAGTCCACGCCGCCTTCCACAACCACTTCAATCAGGATCGCCACCTCATCAGCAGAGAGACATACAAAGCCCAACGCTCAGCCGCCCTGGCCGAGTGGCAGACGCTCGCCAGATAGGCATCGCGTCATCTGCCCATAATGTGTCACTTGGAGACAAGCTAGCGTTGGACTGACAGCACCGTCGCAATGGCTCATGGCTCGTCGAACTCAAATCGTTCGACGAGCGCCCAAGGCCCTCCGAGATAGCGCCAGAGCAGCAGGCCTTCGGCGAAGATGTGGAATGGCTCGAACTCCATTTGCAGGTGCTCGAGCAGCAGGCGGGCGTCACCCGGATCCGTCTTGTTCTGGATGGTGATGTGGGGCCGGAACGGGGCCTGATCCTGACGCGTAAGCCAGGGTGAGAAAGCTTCCGCCAGCTCTGCTCGCATTCGTTCGAGGTCAGGAGAGGCGAGCCGGTAGGCAACGCCGTGATCGAGGGACCAAGGGCCTCGCACGTCTAGCTGAAGAGGGCGGCGGCGTTTGCACGCCGCCTTCAGCGTCTGCGCCACGGCGCGCTCATGTACGCCCGGAAGAGCGTGCAAGAGTGTCAGATGCGCGGGGACCTTGTTGCGGTGCCGCGGGAAGTGCGACTGACGCAAGTCCTCAAACCAGGCGAACGCCCCGTCATCCATGGCGGCCGTGACGATCAGGGGAGGGTGTTCGTCGAACATCGCTCAGCCGGCCGGCCGGGCCAGCCCGCTGCGCCAAGCGTCAGCAGCAGCGCGGTGCAGAGTGGCATGGCGGCGCGCCAACCGGTTGATGTCGCTGTCGTAGCCGCCGCCAATCACGCCAACGACCGGCGCTACAGGCAAGCAGGTCTCCAGAACATAGGCGTCACGCGCGAATAGGCCTTCGTCGGTCAGGGCCAGCCTACCGAGACGGTCGCTCTCATGCGGGTCGACGCCGGCGATGTAGAAGATGAGGTCGGGCTCGACGCGCTCGAGCAGGACAGGAAGTGTCGCTCGCAACTCGGCCAAGTAAGCTTCATCGCCGGTCCCATCCGGTAGGTCGACGTCCAGATCGCTTGGGCCGCGTCGCACGGGATAGTTCTTCTCGCCGTGCATGGAGAACGTAAAAACCCGCGGCTCGTGCTCGAAGATAAAAGCGGTGCCGTCGCCCTGGTGCACGTCCAGATCGACGACAAGTGCCTTACGGATTTCGCCAGCGTCGATCATCGCGCGGCCGACCACGCCGATGTCATTGAAGACGCAGTAGCCTGCGCCGCCCTTTGGTCCCGCATGGTGGCTGCCGCCGGCGGTGTTACAGGCCAAACCATAGCGAAGCGCTAGACGCGCCGCCATCAGGGTGCCGCCTACCGCCGCCTGCACCCTATCCGAGACACCTCGGGTCACCGACATGCCGATGACCCGCTCGACGTTAGGCGGAACGGCGGCATCCAGCACCTGACGCACGTAGCCGGGGTCGTGCACGGCGGCGAGCAACTCGAAGCTGGCGGGTTCGGGGGTATGTAACCCCTCAGGCCCGATCAGACCCTCTTCCTCCAGCACCTGAGCCAGTCGAGCATATTTTTCCATGGGGAAGCGATGCCCAGGCGGAAGCATAGCGCTGTACGCCGGGTGGTAGACGACCGGGGGAAGAGGGCGCGCCGTGGACATGCTGGCTAGGTGATAACATCCTGGCGGCTGCGAGGCTTCATCTGCGCCAGCTGCTAACGTTGGAGGTCCGCTTTTCGACTTTGTCCCACTGTCCGCACTTGGCGCAGAGCCGCTATGTCCGACCGGGTTGGACGCCCGTCCTTCTACCTGACCTACCGGGCGTTTCCGTGAGTTGTCCCTCCCAGATTACTTGCGCGTTCGAGGAGGTCGCCGACGAATGCTGAGGCCTGGTCCACATCGATGTCTTGGATATGTGGAGTGTCGATGCCGCATCCACCGGCGGTGTCGATCCGCACCGTGGCGATCCCGAGCAGCCGCTGGATCGGTCCGCGCCGCACCGTGACGGCCTGGACATTGCCGTAGGGGATGGTCCAGTCGCGCTGCTTGAGGACCCCTCGCGATACCTGTACGCTGGTCTCGGCGAGCGCGTACCGGTGATAGCGCGGCCGCAGCAGCGCGACCGCTAGCGGAGCGGGCATCGTGAAAAGAAGTAGGGCGGCAAGCGGGAAGACGGTAGTAGCGCCCAGGATGATCGCGGTCGGCAACAAGACGAAAGCGACGAGGGCACGCACGCCGTGCAAGGCCGAGACCGACCGCAGCAGCGACCGCTCGAAGGGCGGAAGTCCGGCTAAGGCGATGATGGGAGCCAGTTCTGCAGGCCGCGCAAAAGGAGCGAGTTCCTGGCGGCCAGAGAGGTGATCGCTGCCGCCGAGCGTCTGGACCTTGAGTGCCGACCAGCCCAACCGACCGCTCACGGCACCGCGCTCGATTAGGCTGAGCTGGATTTGGCGCTTGGCCACCACCACCTCGGTGCGTGTCAACAGGCCCCGGCTGTAGCGAAACCGGCCCTCAGCATAGGCGAGTTTGAAGCGGAAGTTCTGCAACGTCGTCCGGATGACGCCGGCCAGCACTCCGACTGCCAAAGCCAGACCAGCCGCAGCCAGGACGACCGGTCCATTGATGTTCGATCTCAGCGTCTGCTCAGAAACGCCGAGCAGGTCCAGCCATTGGTCCCAGCCATAGCCGAGCGCCTGGTTCAGATACTGGCCGACGCCGAGAATGGCTGCGACCCAGACGAGCGAGAAGCTGAACAGTCCGGAGTAGAGCAGGCGGGGCAGCCCTAATCTGAACAGGATGGCTTCGGCCTCGTCCTCGGCTTCCCGGCCGGCGGCCTCCGCGGGGGCGCCTTTCGTTCGAAGGCCCCGGAGCACTTCTCGAAGCCGATACGCCTCCGCGAGGCTGACGCTGTCGAGCTGACCCTCGTCGGCCTCCCCGCCACCGGTCTCGATGCGGACCTGTGCAAGACCCAGCAGTCGTGACAAGGGCCCCTGTTTGATCGAGACATCCTGCATCCGTTCGGCCGGGATCGATCGGCGGGTCCTATTGATCAGGCCGCGTGCGATGACGAGCTGCCCTGGCAGGATCTGGTAGGTGAAGGTCCGCCAGCGAAGCCAGCTGGAGACCAGAATGAGGCCCCCCAGCAGCGACATCCCCGCGATCAGCAGCCCGATCGCCGCGCTTCTGCCGCGCGAGGCGACGAGGATCGCTGGCAAGACGAGGAGGATGGAGGGCGAGTTCTGCAGGACCTTGATGAGGATGGTGCGCGGGTCGAGGCGGCGCGGCGGCAGAGTCTCGGCCACGCTCGAAGGATCGGGTTCGCTCACCAGGGCGCGTCGCTGATCCGGCCGCGGATCGCATCGCGGATTTCCTCGGCACGCTGGCGGCTTATGCCAGGGAGCACCACAAGGCTGTTCTCGGTGCCGGCGGTGTGCAGGCTGAGGGTTGCGACACCCGCGCTGCGCTCGATGGGACCTTGGCTCACATCGATGTGCTGGACGCGAGAGAGCGGCACGATCGTGTGTGCGCGCGTCAGCCAGCCGGACGCGACGTGCAGTTCTCTGTCGGTAAAGGCATAGCCCCACCGACGCCAGCGCCCCGGAACGAGGACGACGATGGCCAGGAAGGCCAGTGCAATGACGGGTCCAGCGACGACCCCCGGGGGGAGGCCGAGACGCCATTGCAGATAGCCGTCAGCCACCGCCGCCATCGCTGCGAAGATCAGCCATCCAAGGCCTGACCGAACGCGTAGGACCGTGAGGTAGCCGCGCTCCAGCGATTGCAGCTTTACGAGTTCGACCGCCATCGCTGCCTTATGCGCCATCGGGTACCAACGGCTCAAGCGCCGTCCGATCTGGCGGGATGGCCGTCGACCCGCGCGCAGCCTCCTCGGAAACCGCGCGCAGCCTGTGCGCCACGAAAGTGTAGATTGGCACACTCATCTTCACGTGCGACCCGATGGCTCACTGCAGAATATCAAATGTGCACTGACAGAGGCAGTTCGCTATCAGGGCGCGGTTCACCGGCAGACAGTTGACCAACGACATGACGCGCTACAGCACGATCGAGCTTCGTGACCTCGTACTTGCGGTCCAAATCGGAACGTATGGTCCCGGCGACGTGGTCCCTGAGCGTCATCAGCTCGACCTCACGCTCATGGTCGCCACGAGCCTCATTCTCATCGACGAAGAAGAAATGACGCGCGTTTTCGATTATGATCCGCTGATTATGCGCATCGACCAGATCGCGCGCGCAACGCATTACGCGACGCAAGAGCGCGTGGTCACGCTGATTGCAAGTGCCTGCGCCGCGTATGCCGAAATCGAATCGCTCCACATCTACCTGCGTAAGCAGCCTGTGCTCGCCGGCACCGGCACACTCGGTGTTCGGCTCGTACTGAATGGCGACGACCTCGCGGAGCTCAGGAAAGCCGGGGCCTAGCCCGTACACGGAACACGGTGTCCTTAGGGGCCAGCCACTGCCCTTGCCAATCGCTCTCACGGTCAAACCGGGCGCGTCTGTGGTGTGCACCGAGGTGTAGGTGGTGTGGACAAAGTGTCTGATCCACAGTCGGATGGATGCGACGACGACGAAGCCGAGGAAGCTGTCGGCGGTCTTGTCGTATCGGGTAGCCAGTCGTCGGCTGTGTTTGAGCTT
>NZ_JAFCVJ010000054.1:0-6086 GCF_049896985.1 Brevundimonas sp. SL161
GCTCAAACACAGCCGACGACTGGCTACCCGATACGACAAGACCGCCGACAGCTTCCTCGGCTTCGTCGTCGTCGCATCCATCCGACTGTGGATCAGACACTTTGTCCACACCACCTAGAAGGAGGTCCCGCCCAGCAGGTCAATCTTCGCACGGCATTACGGTCAGCACACGGGTCACATGAGCGTGGAACTCGGCCATGTAGCTGCGCAGGAACGTCTCAGTCTCCTCCACCGTCACCTCCCCCTCGTCGGTGATCAGCCCGGGGGTGAACTGGATATAGCCCTCGACCGCGTTCATCTGCGGCGCATTCAGGAAGCCTAGGATGCTGCGTAGATGCTGCTGGCCCACCGCCGTGCCGATGGCTCCGGGGGAGGTCCCGATCACCGCCGTCGGTATACGGGCGAAGGAATTGGTCCCCCAAGGACGGCTACCCCAATCGATGGCGTTCTTGAGGGCACCCGGGATCGAACGGTTATATTCCGGGGTTACGATCAGCAGGGCGTCCGAGCCTTTGATCGCCGCCTTGAAAGCGTTGGCAACAGGCGGATAGTCGGCATCGTGGTCATAGCTGTAGAGGGGTAGATCGCCGAAGCTAATCTCGTTGAAGGTCATGCCTTCGGGCGCGAGACGGGTCAACGCCTTCGCCAGTTTTCGATTGATCGAGTCCTTTGCGAGGCTTCCGACCAAGTAGCCGACTTTGAAGGCGATCATTCGCGTTCTCCCGATGGTCGCCAACCGCGACCCCTCGATGTCCGCTAACGCACGACCGGCAGCCAGTATCCAGACGATGCGCCTGACCGGACCACGTGGGTTAATGTCCGCTAAGGGTTGGGAGCGAGCTATCTCCTGCTGGTGGAAGGCAGATAGCAGCGTGAGACGCCGCCTCGGGAAAAGCGTCGTCCGGTTTGATCAGCCGCGAATGGACTGAATAGCGTCTTGGCATGCCTGCTCGCACCGCCGGCAATGCTCCGCGCAGATGCGGCAATGCTCGTGCTTGCTGGCGTGCTTCTCACATTCTTCAGCGCACAGACCACAAGCAATGGCGCAGGCTTGCATGGCAGCAACAATCGTCTGCTCGTTGCTACCCGTGCGCCGCGTTCCGAGCGAACCAGCCGCCAAACACATATCGGCGCAGTCAAAGTTCAGCCGGATGCACTGTCTCAGCTGCGCGACCATCTCTTCGGCGAGACAGGCATCCGCACACGAGGTGCACGTCTGGGCACAGGAGTAGCACTCCTCAATGCACTTGATCAGAACATCATTCGTGCTTCCGGCGACGTCGGGATGGGCAGCAATCATGTCTTGCATATGGTGCATGGTCATTTCCTTCTCGAATGGCGAGCCCCTACTTCAAGGATTTCGAAGGTCAGTAGTTCCGCCCATCGGGTCAAAACGTGCAATGTCCGGAATGGGTCGGGAACCATCATTAGCCCCATGTTGGAAAGCAGACATTGGACAGCCGTGCCGGGAGCGGACGTTGCCCGCGTCGGCTAGGGGTGGATAGCGGACTTCTTTCGTTACTTTCGCACCGACGACGGTTCGCTCTTTGCCTGACGACCGGGATCATTTGAAACGGTGCGGCGTTTCCACGGGATGGGTTTTCAACCTCGGGGAATAAGCTGTTGCTGGGAAAGAACCTGATCCGGTTGGTTTACAGGAGCGATTCCTGCATCTCCCATGATGACGCGTCAGGGCTGGATGCAATCTTCAATGTGTCGATCCGCAACAATATGCGTGACGGAATCTCCGGTGCGCTTGCTCTACCTGATGGAAAGTTCGTCCAGGTTTACGAGGGGGAGAGGGGCAAGGTGGACATGCTCATGAAACGAGTGCGGGCCGACAACCGTCATGAGAACCTTACCGTTCTGGGGGAATGGGAGGTTCAAGCTCGGCTGTTCAGGGGATGGTCCATGGCTCGGCCCGATCCTACGCCGCTGAGCCAGCAGTCCTTCCGGATCGTCACCGAGAATGGAACGGGGGCACAGGTGACATCCATCCTGTTGGACCTGATGAGCAAGACTGAACGCCATTATCTCGCCAGCCAGGTTTTCTGACCTTCGCGATTGTTGCCTCGTGCGCCGCATCAAGGGCCACTCGGTGGGAGGCCCCAGACGTCGCCTATGGGTCGAGAACCGTCATTGGTTTTGCGCCGGATAGCGGACGTTGGCGGGCTTCAGGCATAAGGCACGTGATGTTTCACTGGCCGCCTATATTTGAGCGTGCCCGTTCTTGTCGGCAAACTCTGGGCTCGGGCATTCAAACTTACACCGCTGCGCTCAGGGCCTGAAGACGGCTCAATCCTTCAATAACCTGACATCGAGCGGCAGAAACGCGATTTTATGCGTGCGTTAATATCGGAAAAGTGTGGGTCGGTGAACGTTGGCTGTCGATATAAGGCGACGGTTTTGATGTCAGGATGATTGACTGAACCCTGATGCCATGGGCCCTACGGCTGATAGGACTTCGCTCGCTCGACGAGGTGGCAGAGGTCCAGGTGCTTGTAGCAGACCCGCGAGATCTGCTCGTGGAGTTCGTCTAGGGACACAGCATCGTAGTAGTAGGCGTCCATGCCTACATTGGCGTGCCCCAGCATCTGGTTCTGGATAGCCCGATCAATGCCTCTCGTTGCCATGGCGACTTTGAACGTGTGTCGGAACGAGTAGAAGGTCGGCTTTGGCTGTCGCTTTGTGCAACTCGGGATGAACACCTCGTTGAACCGTCTGATCCACCTAGCCCCTGAGTAGAGCTTGCGGGCGTCCTTCGAGGCCTTCCAGTGCGGGAACAATCGGGCATTTCCCGATGCCCCCATTCGCACCGCATACGCACCGAAGCCGAGTTCTAAAAGCATCGGATGAATGGGGACTTCACGCCGGGCGTTCGAGGTCTTGAAGGTCACGTAGAAGGGCTTGTCGTCCGGATCGTTCGGGTCGAACTCGGTAAGAATGCTGATGAAGGGGATACGGCTGAGTTTGACGTCGGTCACGGCGAGCTGACCAATCTCACTGGGCCTGATGCCGGTGAAGAGCATCAGAAGTGGTGCCCAGAACCGATGATCGTCGAGCATCAGCTCGCCGGCTACTCCATATTGAGCGCTAGACTTGCAGCCGGTGAATACGGGCAAATCGAAGAGGGCTGTGAGTTCCTCTTCCTTGAAAGAAGGCCGTTGACCGCCCTTCTTGGTCGAGCCTGTGACCTTGACCCGATCGGTCGGCGATCCGTCTGGCCAGCCCTCCCCGACCGCATATCCGAAAGCGGCACGAAGGACAGCGAAGTGCGTGTCGCGGATCGTGTTCGAACTTAGAGTCGCGTAGGGCACATCCTTCCGCTTGTTCAGGGCGATGGCGTCGGCCAGCGACTTACCCGGGAACCGTTGCGCCGCGTTGGTGGGGCACTGCCGCAAGCGCTCAATGAAGCTCCAAATATCGTCCCGGGTGATCTCAGATATGGCGCGCGGCGGACCGAGGTGGCTCACGAACAACGGGACGACCTGTGCGGTGACCTTGTGATGCCAGGACGGTCGCTTCGGATTATTCTCGAGCATGTGGTTGCTCAGATGCGTGATAGTCCAGTTGGATTGCGGCTTGAGGTTGCGAGAGATGCCCCTCCCCACAGCCTTTGTGGTGGGTTCGATTTCTTGCCCGAGCCACGCTAAGTGACGCCCATGGATAACATCGATCTCGGCGCTGACGATCGCCGCCTCGACACGTCGATACTCTGGTGAGTGCGGCGACACACCCAGTCGGCGAGCCTCAGCGGCGACGAAGCCCGACCACTCAACGGCAAGGTCAACCGCCTGTCCAGGACCACGGACTTGCCGCTGGCCTGGACCTGAAGCGCTTCGGCCAGGGCGCCGCGGAGGACAATGATCGAGCGCACCGGGGGCGGCTCACCGCCATCTGGAGCACACGCTCGCCGCGGCCGCCGCGGTGAAACTCGACCGGTTGAACCTCATCGTTTGGGACAAGAAGGCTGGAGGCATGGGCAGCTTCTACCGCCCCCGCCACGAGCTGATCTTCCTGTTTCGCAAGCGCGGGGCTTCGCACCTGAACCGCGTGGAACTGGGCAAGCACGGGCGCGACCGATCGAACGTCTGGACCTATGAAGGTGTCAACGGGTTCGGCGCGGCGAAGGCCAAGGCCCGTGAGATGCACCCGACCGTGAAGCCGTTTGCTCTCGTCCGGGATGCCATCCTCGACTGCACCGCCAAGGGTGACGCGGTCCTGGATCTGTTCAGCGGCAGCGGCACCACGATCGTCGCCGCGGAGAACGTCGGCAGGCGCGGCTTCGCCACGGAACTCGACCCCCGCTACGTCGACGTGGGCGTGGTCCGCTGGCAGGAGTTCACCGGCCGCGAGGCGCGTCTGGCTTCGACGGGTCAGACGTTCCGGGAGGTCCGGGCCGAACGCGCCAGGCTTTCCAATCTGGCTACTCAAGGGGCTGATGTCGCGATCCCTTCCGCCGAGATCAGCGCCCTGCCCGCCCCCCGCGTGCGGGTCCGCACCCGTCTGGCCGCTTGAGGGAGATGACCCATGTCTGATGACTATGACGTCGGCTACGGCCGACCACCCCAGGCCACGCGGTTCAAGACGGGCCAGTCCGGGAACCCGAAGGGCCGGCCCAAGGGCGCCCATAATCTGCACACCCTGCTGTCCGACGCCATGCAGACCCGGGTGCCCGTCACGATCGAGGGGCGTCGGGTCTATCTGACCAAGGCGGAGGTGGCCGTGCGTCAGCAGGTCGACAACGCGGCCATCCACACGTCGCGTTCTTCCTCCGTGGTCAGGATCACTGGCATGGCCTTGCGGTGATAGGTCTTCACCGGCTCGGAGGAATCCGTCGTCAGGAAGGCGAACAGGTCGCTGGTCTCGGGGCCGGTTTTGATCTTGCGCACGCCAGACCATTGGAGAGCATGAACCCCGGCGAAGAAGGCGAGCGGCTGATCCTCCGATAGGGCGAACCAGACGTTCTTCCTCGTGCCCTCGAAGTCCTGATCAGGCTCGCTGAAGGCGTTGAACGGGACGAGGCAGCGGTTCGCCTGTCCGAGCCACGGAGCCCAATGGGCGTTCATCTTTCCGGCCGCGTTCATGGTGTTGCGGACGTTGGTCACGCCCTTGTCTGGCTCGATCTCCAGATAGCGTTTGAAGGCTTCGTCATCGATCACCTGACCTTTGGCGCGCAGCTTGTCGACACGCTTTCCGGTGGCTTCGATCAACGCCTTCTTCGAGGTCGGCATGCCCCATCGTGCCTTCGTCAGGATGCGCTCGCCATCGTCGTTCAGTCGCACGATCGGGGCCTCATAGTCGGGATAGATGTCGCGCGGTTCGAGGTTTCCGACGACGCTGAGCATCGCATTCGTCATGGCGAGTATGTCGCTTGGCCCGAATTTGGCGCGGTAGAGGTTGCACATCCCCAGACCCTGCCATGCGCCCATGCGGCTGTTGAGTCCGTGCCACTGGCCTTGGAGGCCCTGCAAACACCGTTGAAGCGGTCAAGGTTTCCTTTGCATCGGTCGGGACAGTTGCGCGCCATCCGCTAGGGTCTGAACCGTCGGCTGGCCTCTGGCTGTGCCGGGTCCGGCAAAGGTCGTTCTCGCTGCTCGGGGGGCAGCCTGGGCGGGACGGTTGGCGTTGTCTCGGCCCACTCCGGCGGCCACTCTGCCCTCAGTTCCATGCAGCGATTGATCGCTGAAGGCGTGCCGTGAAAGGTGATCGTTCCGTTGCAGCCCAGGCGGCGACAGGAGGGATGACGGTTCCATAGCGTCTCTTCGTCCCCAAGCCTGAAAGCGAACCATTCGAGGTCTGCCGGCATCACCAGAAAGCAGGTGTTGCAGACGGACCAGACAACCCAGGCCTGATCGAGCATCTGGCCGATCGTCGCCGCGCGACAGCGCCACCACGAGACCGGTCGGTTCTCCAGCTTGACGTAGCTCATCAGAACCAGAGGGCGAGCGCGGCAGGTGAGATCGGCCCATCGGTCTGGGATTCATTGCGGGTGTAGGACACGCGGGCGACCCGACTGCCGCAGCTACACCGAAATCGGCTGGATCGGCCTTCGACCGGCCAGTACCGCGCGGAGCCGAACAGGG
>NZ_JAFCVJ010000055.1:0-6053 GCF_049896985.1 Brevundimonas sp. SL161
ATCTTCCACTCGGCCAGGGCGGCTGAGCGTTGGGCTTTGTATGTCTCTCTGCTGATGAGGTGGCGATCCTGATTGAAGTGGTTGTGGAAGGCGGCGTGGACTGAGCTGAACTTCTGCAGCGTCTTCATCTGCCGGAACCTCAGCATGGCCCGTTCTCGTCGTCGGAATGGCAGATGGGAGTTCTCAACCCTGTTGTTGGCCCAGCGGCCGATCTCCTGTTTGGCGGCGTTGCCGAGGGCCTTCATGGCGGCTTTGTAGGATCGCAAACCGTCCGTCGTGATGGCCTTCACCCGGCCGTGCCGTTTCATGATCTTTTTCATGAAAGTCAGAGCCGCGGCCTTGTCCCGGGTCTTGCTGGCAAAGGATTCCAGCACCTCGCCCTCCTTGTCCACGGCCCGCCAGAGGTAATGCATCTCGCCGTTGATCTTCACGTAGATCTCGTCGAGATGCCACCTCCAGTGGGTGAACGCGCGCATCTTCTGAACCCGCTTCCTGCGGATCTCCGCAGCGAACATCGGGCCGAACCGGTTCCACCACAGGCGCACCGTCTCATGGCAGATGTCGATGCCACGCTCGGCCAGCAGGTCCTCCACATTCCGGAGCGACAGCGGGTACTTTACGTACATCATCACCACCGTCCGGATCACCTCCGGCGAGCTGTCGAAGTAGCGGAACGGATTGGTGCTCTTGGCCATCCCAAAGAGCTAGCCGCCCTCCCCTTACCGCCGGCCTAAGTTTGGGCTGACAGAGCCTGGGCTAGTTCTAACCGAGCCCGCTTGCGCAGTGATTTCAGATCACCTCGCGCTTTGGAAATTTGCGTCATGCTGAAAGCCACGATGAAGATGGCGCTCAGGATCATCACGACCGTCGGCGCCGGGGCGCTGTCGAGGAAAAAACTTAAATAGACACCGGCGAGCGACGCGACGACGGCGATGACGACCGCGACTATCATCATCGGCAGAAACTGACGCGTGACCAGAAACGCGATCGCGCCCGGTGCGATCAGCATGGCGATGGTCAGGATAATGCCGGTTGCCGTCATCGCCCCGACGATCGCGAGCGACAGCAGGCACAGCAGTCCATAGTGCAGCCAGCGCACCGGCAGGCCCAAGGCTCCGGCCTGCTGCGGATCGAAGGCGTACAGCATCAGGTCGCGCCAGCGCAGGCCGATGACGACGACCACGAGAACGGCAATCATCCCACTCAAGATCAGGTCGGAAGCGCCCACGCCCAGCATATTGCCGAATAGAATGTGATCCAGGTGAACGTCGGTTTCGATTGCCGTATAGAGGACCAGCCCCAGACCGAACATGCCCGAGAACACAACCCCAAGAACCGTGTCCTCCTTGATCCGGCTGTTCTCCTTTAGCCAGCCGGTAAGGAGGGCGCAGATCATGCCGGCCACAAAGGCGCCGACCACGAACGGCACTCCCGCCACATAGGCCAGCACCACGCCGGGCAGCACAGAGTGCGAAACGGCGTCGCCCATAAGCGACCACCCCTTCAGCACCAAGAAACACGACAGCAGCGCCGTCGGCACTGCCGTCAGCACGGCAATGGCGAAGGCGTTCTGCATAAACGGAAACTGGAACGGGCCCGTCAGCATCTCGATCATGACGCGACACCTGCGGGATGAGCGGCATGTCGTCTGCGACGCGCGGCCAGCAGGCCGTGCTTGGGGGCGAACAGAAAGGCGGTGGCGAAAACCAGGGTCTGCAACACGACGATCACCCCACCCGTCGCACCGTCCAGGTAATAGCTTAAATATGCCCCGACGAAGCTGCAGGTCGCCCCGACAGCGACGGCGATTATGATCAGCCGCGGAAAGCGGTCGGTCAGTAGATAGGCCGTCGCGCCCGGCGTCACGACCATGGCGATGACCAGAAAGGCCCCCACGGTCTGGAGCGCGGCCACGGTGCAGGCGCTAAGCAGGACAAAAAACAGTCCTTTGAGGACCGTCGGGTTCAGGCCGACGGAGCGAGCGTGATTCTCGTCAAAAAAAGCGACCATCAGATCCTTCCATTTGGCCAGTAGGATGGTTAGGGACAAGCCCGCGATAATGACCAGCTGGATCGTGTCGGCCCGGGTCACCGCCAAGATATTGCCCAACACGATCGTCTGGATGTTCACCGCCGTCGGAGACAGCGACACCATGAACAGCCCCAGGCCGAAGAAAGCCGTGAAAATCAGGCCGATGATTGCGTCCTCTTTGAGCTTGGTGCGCTGGTTCAGGAACAGCATGGTGGCGGACGCCAGCCCACCGGCCAGAAAGGCCCCCAGCGAAAACGGCAGCCCAAGCATGTAAGCGCCGGCCACGCCCGGCACTATCGAATGCGACAGCGCGTCTCCCATCAGCGACCATCCCTTCAGCATCAGATAGGCCGACAAGAAGGCGCAGACGCCCCCGACCAAAGCACTGACGAACATGGCGTTGACCATATAGCCATAGCCGAACGGCTCGATCAGGGTCGCGATCACGGAACCGTTTCCGGGCTCGGCTCGGGGGTGCGCTCGCAACCGACTGGCCCTGGCTCCCCATAGACGATGAACGGTCTTTCGTCGTCGGTCAGCACCCCGATTGCCCGACGCCCGGAACCCAACGCCGCGTCGCCCAGGATGACGTGGCGCAACACCCCGCCGAACGCCTTTTCCAGATTGGCCTGGGTGAAAACCTCTTCGGTCGGGCCCGCGGCAATTACGGTCCGGTTGAGCAGGACGGCGTGGTCGCAGAACTCCGGCACCGTCCCCAGATTGTGTGTCGAAACCAGCAGCACCCGGCCCTCGTCGCGCAGACCCCGCAACAGATCGGTGATGGCGTCCTCGGTCTTGACGTCCACGCCGGTGAACGGCTCGTCCAGCAGGATGACCCGTCCGTCCTGGGCCAGGGCGCGGGCCAGGAAGACCCGCTTCTTCTGGCCGCCCGACAGTTCGCCGATCTGGCGTTTGCGGTAATCGCTCATGCCGACCCGCTCCAACGCCACATCGACGGCCGCGCGGTCGGCGGCCGTGGTCATCCGCAGCCAGTTCATCCGGCCATAGCGGCCCATCAACACCACGTCCTCGACCAGGACGGGGAAGTTCCAGTCGACATCCTCGCTTTGGGGCACATAGGCGACCAGGCTCTTCTTTAGCGCCGCCTTGACCGCCAGGCCCAACACCGAAACCGTTCCGCCCGTGACCGGCACGAACCCCATGATGGCCTTGAACAGGGTCGACTTGCCGCTGCCGTTGACGCCGACCAAGGCGGTGATGCTGCCGGCCGGCACGACGAAAGATGCGTCTGACAGCGCCGTGTGGCCGTTCCGGTAGGTCACCGTCGCGGAGCGGATATCCAGGCCGGCGGCGTCTGTCGTATCCCTCACGCCGACAACCCCGTCGCGATCGTTTCAGAGGTCACGCGCAGCAGGTCCAGATAGGTCGGCACCGGTCCATCCGCCTCACTGAGTGAGTCGACATAAAGCACCCCGCCATAGGCCGCGCCGGTCTCGCGCGCGACCTGTATGGCCGGGTCGGCCGAGATGGTGCTTTCGCTGAACACGGCCGGGATGCGATTGGCACGGACGATGTCGATGACTTTGCGCACCTGTTGCGGCGTGCCCTGCTGATCGGCGTTGATTGGCCACAGATAGACCTCACGAAGCCCGAAATCGCGCGCCAGATAGCTGAAGGCGCCCTCGCTGGTCACCAGCCATCGACGCTCCGGCGGAATGACGGCCAGCCGCTGGCGGATGGGCGCGACCACGGCCGCGATCCGCGCCTTATAAGCCTCGGCATTGGCTTGGTAGGTCCCGGCATTCGGAGCGTCGTAGCGGGTGAAGGCACCGGCGATATTGTCGACATAGACCTGGGCGGCGGTCGGCGACATCCAGGCATGGGGATTGGGCCGACCGCTATACGGGCCTTCGCCGATCCCCATCGGCTCCAAGCCGTCGGTCAGAGTGACGCCCGGCACGTCGCGTAGATTGCCAAAGAACTGCTCGAACCACAGTTCCAGGTTCAGGCCGTTCCAAAGGATTAGGTCGGCGTCTTGGGCCTTCAGCAGGTCGCCGGGCGTGGGCTGATAGTTGTGAATCTCGGCCCCGGCGCGGGTGATGGACTCGACCGTGATCCGGTCGCCGGCCACGTTGCGGGCCATGTCGGCGAGGATGGTGAAGGTCGTCACCGCCTTGAAGCCGCCCCCCGCTCCGGCGCTATCTGGCGCAGAGCAGGCCGACATTCCGGCCAACGCGAATGCGCCGCCTGCGAGCGCAAGAACGCCCCTGCGACTCTGGGTGATTTGGGGCCGGATTTCCGAGATCAAGGTCGTCTCCCCTACGCTTGCCTAACGGTGGAATACGTCCAACTCGCACAAAAGTTGCCTGATGCTAAATATTTTAGCCGAGGCTGAAAATTTGCTTGGAGATTGTTGATCGGGGCCTCACCTCTCGGTGAGAGCGTTCGCGCCATCTTCGCTTGCGCACCCATCTGTCGAGGTGACCGCGTGATGCGTATCTCTACTATTTTGCCTTATATTCAATGGTCTAGGGGCTTCGTATTCGCGGTCTCAATAATCGCGGCGTCCACCGTCAGGGCGCAGGAGCCCGACAAGTCCCGATACACCCTGACCAACCCGACCCCGCAAGAGCTGATGCGCGAGCTGTCCACCGACCGGCCTGACAAGACTGAAAGCGCCTATACGGTCGATGCCGGACATTTCCAGTTCGAGATGGATTTCGCGACCTTCACGACCGACCGGGATGAAGACACCGACCTCCGAACTGAAACTCTGAACCTCAGCCCGATCAACCTGAAGGTGGGGCTAACCAACAGCACCGATCTGCAGATCGTGATCGATTCCTACATCCGCCGGACGGTGATCGACCGGGTGTCCGGGACGCGATCGACGGCCGAGGGGTTCGGTGACGTCACCGTTCGGTTGAAACACAATCTGTGGGGCAATGATGGCGGCCGAACGGCTTTGGCTCTGATGCCGTTCGTCAAGACGCCGACTAACACAAACGGCCTAGGCAATGATGCGGTGGAGTTCGGGCTGATCGTCCCCCTCGCGATCGCAGTGTCCGATCGCGTCGGCATCGGGCTGATGACCGAGATCGACATGCTGGAGGATGCGGACGGCAGCGGCCTATCGCCATCGTTCGTGAACTTGGCGACCGTCGGTTTTGCCCTGACCGACCGCGTTGCAATTTACGCCGAAGTATTCACGGAACGTAGTTCCGAGGGCGGTGCCACGTGGGTGGTCACCTTCGACGCCGGCGTCACCTACGCCTTGACCGACAGCATCCAATTGGATGCAGGTGTTAACTTGGGCGTCACAGACGCAGCTGATGACATCGCCCTTTTTGCCGGATTGTCACGAAGATTCTAGGCGGTCCTAGTCAATCATATGGCAATCGGGCGACGAGATGAGAACGGGCACGTGAGGAGGCGTTGTCAGGATAACCGCGCCGGGTCGAGGAGCGTCCTACCCTGCCGGAATCAGGCGACCGCAGTCGCCCATCCGGCATCGGCTTCGGCGCGATAGCGGCGAAGGGTTGGATTTGTCGATCAAATGACGCTGGGTGTTGAAGGTGTTGTAGATCGCCGCGTGGGTGGTGAGGAATCTCTGTGCTGAAGACTGCGATTTGAACCGCTGCTGTTGCCGTTCTCGTCGTCGGATCGGGAGGTGGGAGTTCTCGACGCGGTTGTTTTCCCGCAGCCGAACCGGCCGGTGCAGAGGTGTTGTCAAGTTAAAGCCACACTTGGTGCCGTCGGTTGAATACTATGACCAAGCGGCGAGTTGGGCAGGTCTGTTCATCGACCACCCTCTGCTGAATTTCTTCTTTTTTTGCCCGATCGGTGTCCCTGAAATAGGCCTGACTAGAAGCTGCGAATCTCATCCTGACAACACCCGTCGAACGACGACGCTGAATCTAGTTTGCAGGGACGGAGTGTGTTCGCCAGGCTCTCAGCGAAGGGCCATCCGGAGGCGTCCGAACGACCAGTCCTGAGCCTCTCTGGCGTCACGCACGATGTCGGCCATCGAGAAGAACTCGTGCACAGAGCCTTCCCAGATC
>NZ_JAFCVJ010000056.1:0-5416 GCF_049896985.1 Brevundimonas sp. SL161
GCGAACGCCTCCAGTCTAGAGAACGGTTCCGCGCGATAGCCGATAGCCATGCAATGGAACTTCCCCGCTCTGGATCAAACTGAGAAGCGCGTTTCCAGACCGTGGCGTAGACCTCGCTCATCACGTCTTCTGCTGCACCTCGATCCCCGCATATTCGGACGCAGTTGGCGAAGAGTTTCGAGAACGTCAGCGCGTAGACAGTAGAAAACGCGTCTTTGTCGCCGGTCCCGGTCAAGATCAAAGCATCCTGCAGTTCGCTTTTGGCCGAAATGAGAGGCGCGAGGTGAACCGACGCATGACGTCGTGGAGAGATGCAGCGTCTTGTTGATCCGGCCATATTGGGCGCGCTCGCGTTGCGAGCGGTCACGGCTCGATCGGCTACCCGCAGACTATCTGCGGTCTCGGCTACCTCAACGCACCATAAGCTTGTCCGTTGCGAGCAATGTTCGCCCGCTACGCTGTGCCTGCCTTGCCGCTATGAGGTAGTTTCAAGAGTCCACTCTGCAGCCGAACGCAATGACCGCTGCTGGCGCAATCACGCTACTGTTGAAGTCAGGGCCATGTCCGCTGTCCACCCGTTTGAGACGTTCAGGACGTCCGCTTTTGGGCGGTCGCTATCATGGCCAACGGGCTGCGCCAATGCAGGCGAGGGCGGCGGCAAACACTAATCAGTCGGTGGATGCAGTGCATCGACGATGCTCTTCAGCGCCACTACTGCCATTTCCGGTCGGGTCTGGCACTCACTGATGAGGCGCAGGCGATCAGGGCCGAAATCCGGTGTGATCCGGACGCTGGTCATGGTCCGCTCCCTAAAAAGTCGTGTCGCCGCAGGCTGGCGAAGCAGAACCCGGATATCGGTGTGGCGTGGATCGGCCTCAAGCCGACGCAGAAGGCCGTCGATCGCGGAAGGGCTACCTTCGATCGCCTGAAAGAACCAGCCGTCGCAGATGCCCGAAGGGACGACTCTCCCCCTGCCCATGCAGTTCGGGCCGGACAAGCCTAATCAAGGACTGGTCGATGCCTTCCGGGGCGCGATCGACGCCTATATGGCGCGCGAGGTTCTGCCTCATGTGCCCGATGCCTGGGTCGATTATGACAAGACCAAGGTCGGCTATGAAATCCCGATCAACCGTCACTTCTACGTCTACAAGCCGCCGCGCCCGTTGGAGGACATCGAGGCCGACATCACGGCGCTGGAGGGGGAGGTTACGGCGAGGCCGATCCCCTGAAGGGCCCGACGGACGTAGGCACGGGCGGGGTGTCGGAAGAAGGCGTCTCACTGTCCACGTTGGTCGCAAAGCTGAACGAGCGATTCGGCACTGACTTCACGGAAGCCGACCAATTCTTCTTCGATCAGATCCGGGCCACCGCTGAAGGCGATGAAAAGATCGTTGAAGCTGCACTGGCCAACAACCTCTCCAACTTCTCCTCCTACTTAGAGAGGATGCTGGACGAGCTATTCATCGACAGAATGGAGGGGAACGAAGAAATCTTCTCTCGCGTCATGACCGACAAGGATTTCAGGTCGGCCGCCCATGAACATCTGGCCCTAGAAATCTTCAGACGAGCGCGTGACCGATCCGGAAAAGGGGCCAGTGAGCCTGCAGCGTGAAGGCTGGACGGCATCCCACGCAGGACCCACCACCGCGCCCAGCCGGAAGGCACCTCCGCCTTACGTCGAGCCTAGGCCCTATGGGAAGGATGGTGCCGCTTAGGTGACTCGAACACCTGACCCCCGCATTACGAAATCTAGGCAAGCCGACCGGCCAAACCCAACGCCAGCATGGGTTTGGAGGGCCAGCTGCGGCTGCGAAAGTCGGCCGACCCAACCCCTTCCCAGTCTGGGCGAAGCGGATGTTTCCAACTCTTCTGAGCTGCGGCGCCTTCCGGTGGGCGCGTCCACAATTCCGACCTGCGCTATACCTGCAAACACTGCCGGAGGCGGGGCTTCGAGGCGGTGTATCGGAGTGGTGTCCAGGCGGTTGTCCAACCCTCGACCACCGTCGAGAATGTCCGATGTTCGGCCCGATCCCTTCCACTGATGTCGACCCATCCGAGACATTAGCAGCGTCCGATCATCGATGGGGCACTGCTGCGTTATTAGTGGAACATGTTATGAACGATCCGTAGTTGCCTCGCGCCGAAGCAGATGTTGGACAGTCAGGCCGATCTGACGGCGTTAAGTCCGGAGCGGCTCGGCGAACGGTCGCACCCCGCGCCCCTCGTCGCTTAACCCAAGTTCCAACCGTTGGTTGAGGCAGAGGCTCATTCGTGCTCGCCATCCGGCCGACGCCCAGAACCCTTGAACACGGACGGCTTTACCTTCGCAGCCGTGTAGGTGGCGACCGTGATGGCAGCCGCGCCAATCAACACGGCGTGGCCGATAATGTTTGCGAAAGCAGTCGTGTAGCTGCCGATCGCGATTGAAAAGCTCACCGCCCACATGAAGCCCAACGCCTGGAGGATGTAGTGCCTGATGGCCACGTCTTCGATGTGACGCAGAGGGCTCACCTTGTGATTGAAGATGAAATCCCATGCTTGAACGATAAGCTTTATCATTTCTGTGGCCCTTCGAGCGATGTTTGCTTAGCACAAAGCCGTCCTCGCTTGCGAGGGGTGCGCGTGTGAGTTCTGCTCATCATGCGGATTTCAGACCAGTCAGGTTCTGCCCCCCCCCCCCGTACGCCCGGCACCGTTCGATACACCGTGCTCGGTGCTACCCCGACTGCCCCGCCTGACAACCTAAGCCACCTCATTCTTCATGACGGGGCTGGATTTGGCCGAGTGTGAGGGCTGGTTGGTGCTGGTGGGCACACTTTCGTCTCTTGGTGGAACCTTCGTCGCCACGCACTGCCTCAACAAACTTACGACTGAGGCGCTCCGATATGGTGTCGGGCTTCGGATGCTCGTGATCGGCGCAGTTCTCTCCATCAGCTTAGCCGGCTGAGCCTACGCCCGCTCTCCACCCCGAACAGCCCTTCGACGGGTCCGGTTTGGAGCGGCAACGCCAATGTCTGGATTGCGGCCGATAGCCAACCGCTGGGTGCGACCCGTTTCGGAAATTGAAGTCGCCCGACGGTAAGCGGCGAACTGGCCCTCAATGGTTTCGAAGAACTTTGTCGGCAGGTTGAGCAGATGAAGATGGGATCGAACGCCGCGCAGCCCCACCTTGACCGCCGTTCGGTTGGACGGGAACGGTGTATTCTGCGTTGCCAGATTACGCACGGTCTGTGGGGAGAGGTCTTCGACGGAGTTGTCAGAGATTTGCATGGGGACGGCGCACGTCTTCGCGTGCGTTATCAAAGCGAGATGTCGGGCCGGATCAAAATTGAGATCCAGCCTTCAGGTTCTCAACATGTTGCGATTGTCGTTTGGCAACGGGGCGATGAAATCGGGGTCCGATTGATCGCCACTCTGGATCAGACAGCCGAGCGTCAAATCGAGGCTCTACGGCTGGCTGGGGCACAAATGCGCAGGTCTACACTCCGCCCGGATGTCGACGAGGGCTACTAGGCCCCCGCATCTGAAGGCTGTCTCGAACCCGTTGGAGGTTCCCAAGCTGCGACAACAGAGAGCTTCCCGCCACGGCGGCTCCCTGCCTTTTCTGATAGGTCATTTTCGACCCCTTTCGGATTTCTGGGACGGCCACTTTTGGGCGGGGCACACTAAATGTTGCGGTAGCCGTTTAGGACGGTGCTGCCTGGACAGATAATGTGCGTTCCACAAGACGTCTTCGATGTCCGCTATCAGCGCGCGAGGTAAGACTGACATCGACCCAAATGAGACCTCGGTGATGACGGTGCGGGATAGACGCTCGGCTTTCCAGCTCTCAGGCCTGGCAGGAGAGAAGTTTCATTGGATGGACGGGGAACAACGGATAGGGTCCCGCCTTGCACGCCGATCAACAGTGCTGATCTACGCTGATCTGCTTTTCCATGACCCGTGATCGCTTCATCTGTCCGTCCTTTCGAGGGCCGGACTTTGGCTATTCCCGGAGGACCTTTAGCGGGTCACGTCAGCCATTGCCCCGTCGATGCCGCCGTTAGCCGTTGATGCTGAGAAACTGAGACAGGACCCAAGCTGCTATCGCGATGTGCGCAAGCGTGATCACAACAGACAGACCATGCAGCCATTTAAAGCGTGCTTTCGAACCCGTGTCGGTCGCGCGATTGATCGCCGGCATAAGCAGCTGACGCGTCGGCAAGACGGTCAAACCGATCGCAGCTAAACCGAACGACATCGACCGATCGACCGGCCAGCTCAGGGCGGCACCTAGAACGGCCGTTGCAAATACGAACAGATAGAAATGAGGAAAGGCGAGGCGGATGGTCGGTCCTGCCGTTTCGGCTGGCAGCGCTGTGAACAGAAAGGCCGCGAAGCCGAACGAATAGAGCACCATTCCCCCAAACAAGAGGGCCGTCACGAGAAGCGCAGCTGTCGTCACCGGTCAGATCTCCAACATCAGATGTGTCGGCCTAGAGCTGCTGGGAAGGCGGTCCAATGCGACACCTCGCCCGCGTCGAGGTCCGCTCCAGCATCCGCCGGCTGTAGTAGAACCGCTTCGCGGCCATAGCGCGGTCGTTAATCTCGAAGCGAAACAGCCATGCCGGCCCTCGATCCATCAGCAGAAAGCGAGATCATCGAGATGGCGCTCAGCGATCATGTCAGCTTTGACGCGATACGCGATCTTTATGGCTTGGGGGCCGAACAGGTTCAAACGCTGATGCGAACGCGCCTCAAGGCAGGCAGCTACCGCGCTTGGCGCAAGCGAGTTAGACGGTTCAGCGACCGCAGGGGGGTCTACAAATGACGCAAGAGGTGCACGCTTGGGCTTCTGACCTCACTACGCTTTATGAGCAGGTTTGGGCGCGCCTTGTGCGCGGTGTTGGCGACCGTCATGCGCCGTCTCGCCATCCGACTTTGGCGACAGTCACCAAAGATGGCAGACCGCGTGCTCGAACGGTCGTTCTTCGCGGTGTCGATCCAAAAGCGCGAACGCTTGAAATTCACACCGACCGGCGGTCAGCCAAGGTCGCAGAGCTGCGTGCGACACCGTTTGCAGCCCTGCATGTTTGGGACGCGTCGGCCCACCTCCAGACTAGGATCGAGGCTGAAATGACGATCAGGGCCGGTACGGAAGTTTCTGAGACCTGGTCGAGGCTGACCGACATGACGCGCTCAAGCTACGGCGTCATGCCGCCACCAGGCCTGCCCATTTATGGTGGCCTAGACTATGTAAACACCGCTGATGAGACGGCCTTTGCCGTCCTGAACCTCTGCGTGTCAGCGATCGACGCACTAGGTGATGTGGACAAAGTGGATTCCCAAATCAGCTGATCGCTGATTCAAGGCTGTTCTTTGCGGAGAGCAGCCATGGTTCGTGGTTTGATGTCGGATGCGGAGTGGGCGTTCTTCG
>NZ_JAFCVJ010000057.1:0-5302 GCF_049896985.1 Brevundimonas sp. SL161
AAGCTCAAACACAGCCGACGACTGGCTACCCGATACGACAAGACCGCCGACAGCTTCCTCGGCTTCGTCATCGTCGCATCCATCCGACTGTGGATCAGACACTTTGTCCACACCACCTAGACCACTATCCGGACAGTGCTGTCAGACGAACGCTAAAAGGTCTCCGGCAAAGTCGGCGTTAGCCGCTGTCGGGCTGGCTTATTGTGAAGCCGATTTCGTTCAAGCGCCACCGGTTCCCGTCGGACGTCATCCGCCATGCCGTCTGGCTCTATCTCCGCTTCAGCCGCAGTTTTCGTAACGTGGAGGAACTGATGGCGGCCCGCGGAGTGGACGTCAGCTACAAGACGATCTGGCGCTGGACGATTAAGTTTGGACCGCTGATCGCCCGTCGCTTGAAGAAACGGCGGTGGCCGCCCTTCATGACTATGGGCGGTACCCAGTCGGTCATGATCGAAGGCGACCGGTTGCTGGGTGCTGCCGACACGCATAGGCCGGGCGCGCTGGCCCTGGGGGTTCAGTGAGGGTGTTGTCAGTCACCCAACGTCCATCATCTTTTCAAGACTGGCGCTTGGGCGCAATGCTGCCTCCTGAAGCAGGCATGCGTGTCTATCCTCTTCGTTCAGCGCAAGATCAGCGGGACAGCCTTGCTGGTCGCCCGGCTCAAGGCCCGGGTCGACACCGGAGGCCTGGCGTCCCCCTGACTCCAGGGGTCAGTGACGTCGAACTGGACAAGGACGCTGATGCCCTCATGGACGTTTGGCAAAGGAGACTGAGGCGTTGAGAGTATGTGTGATCGGCGCAGGCATGGCGGGGATGGCCTGTGGGCAGGCCCTGCGTGACGCCGGCCATGCAGTGACTTTGATCGACAAGGGGCGCGGTGCAGGCGGGCGAATGGCCACCCGCCGCCTCGCCACGCCACTCGGCGAGGTTTCGTTCGATCACGGCGCGCAATATTTCACTGCTCGAGATCCGGACTTCCGCAACCAGGTCGAGGCATGGGCCAGCGCCGGTCATGTCTCGCGATGGACAGCCGTCGTGGAGGACGCATGGGTGGGAGCGCCCGGCATGAACGCGCCTCTCAGCGCGATGGCGACGGACCTGGATGTGATGTGGTCCGTCCGAGTCACTCAGATCTCGCGGACCTCCAGCGGCTGGAAGGTGTCAGCGGACAGCAGCCCCGTTTCGACTGTCGACGCTGTGGTTGTCGCCATTCCCGCCGAGCAGGCGGCAGATCTCTTGACCGCGATCGTTCCGGAGATGGCCGCGATAGCTCGCGGCGTCTCGAGTTCGCCCTGCTGGACCCTCATGCTGGCTTTCGGCGACCGCCTTCCCGGCGATCTTGACTGGCTAAGGGGCGATGACGATTCGGCCTTGGCCTGGGCGGCGCGCAGCAGCGCCAAGCCCGGTCGGGGTCCGATCGAGGCCTGGGTGGTCCAGGCTGGCGGCGAGTGGTCCGCGCGCCACCTGGACATGCCCAAAGACGAGGTCGAAGCGGGCCTGACCGACGCCCTGTCCCACAGGTTGGGCGCAGCTCTGCCTGCCCCGATCGCCTGTTCCTCGCACAGATGGCTTTACGCGCGTTCGGGGCGGGGCGGCCTTGATGCGCTCTGGGACGCCGATCTCAAGCTTGGCGTCTGCGGCGACTGGTTGACCGGGCCCAGGGTTGAGGCCGCCTGGACGTCAGGGACGCGGCTGGCTGCGCGGATGACGGGCGATGCAGAGGTTGAGAGGCTGCGGCGGTGAGCCTCCATATATACTGGTTCCGGAATGATCTGAGGCTGACGGACAATCCGGCCTTCCGGTCGGCCTGCGACAGCTCGTCCAGTCTGCTGCCAGTTTATGTGGTCTCGCCGGGCGAGACGGCCCCGACCGCTTGGGGTTTCGAGCGATGGGGTCCTTTGAGGCGTCGTTTCCGGGACCAGGCGGTCGCGGGGCTCAAGCAGGCCTTGATCGACAGGGGATCGGATCTCGTCGTCATCGAGGGCGAGCCGGTTCAGGTGCTTTCAGGCCTCGCTGAGGCGCTAAGCGCCGATCGCGTGGTTTGCGAGACCATCGCCGCTCCGGAGGAGCTGGCCCAGGTCGATGCATTGCGGGCGCTCGGCATCAGTGTCGAGGATCACTGGCAGTCTGGTCTTGTCGACCTCGCCGACCTGCCGTTCGCCATCCGGGATCTGCCTGAGGTCTTCACGCCGTTCCGCAGAGCACTCGAGGCCGCCGGCTTCCCGTCCGTCCGCCCATTGTCCCCTCCGCACGCAGCGCCGCCTCTGCCTGACCCGTACCTCAGCGCGCATCGGTCGGCGATCACCCAAGCGCCTGATCCCAGGTCCTCGTTCCCCTTCGACACTGCGGCCTTCGACGGCGCGGAGTCCGCCGCCCTGAGACACGTCCAAAGCTATTTTTCCGGCCGCTTGGCGCAATCGTACAAGGCGACGCGAAATGGGCTGAGCGGAGCCGCATACTCAACCAAGTTGTCGCCCTGGCTTGCAACCGGCGCGCTGTCGGCCCGTAGGGCGTTCGCCTCGCTGAGGGATCATGAGGCCCGGCACGGCGCCAATGAAGGCACAGGGTGGATCGGCGTCGAACTGCTGTGGCGCGACTATTTTCGATTGTCTTCTATGAAACACGGGGCGCGGCTGTTCCGTCATCAGGGTCTCAGCCGACTGCCCAGGCCATCACACGATCCTGAGCAGTTCGCGCGGTGGAGTGCGGGCGAGACGGGACAGCCGTTCGTGGACGCGGGCATGCGCGAACTCGCTGCAACGGGCTATCTCAGCAACCGGCTGCGGCAGGTCGTAGCCAGCTATCTTGTCCACGATCTCGAATGCGACTGGCGAGCGGGAGCCGCCTGGTTCGAGGCCCAGCTGATCGATTTCGACGTCTGCAGCAATCAAGGCAACTGGCTCTACATCGCCGGCCGGGGCGCAGACCCACGCAATGGCCGTCGGTTCGATCCGGAACAGCAGGCCGGCTATTACGACCCGGACGGTGCTTACCGCCGCCTTTGGAATGCGCTGTAACCGACATTCAGTCGGATCGAAGCGGGTGCTGTGAGGCGAACGATGAAAGGTCTCTGGCATTTGTGGCGTAAGCCACTGACTGGGTTTATGTTTCGCGAAGTTAATATCGTTCACGCGCCACCGGTTTCCGGCGGGGGTGATCCTGACAGCGCCGCGACGGAGGGGTTTCTCGCGCTCAAACCCTGAACTCCGTGTTTTAGGAGTTAAGGGTTAAATGGCTGATTTTACTCATGAAAAAGGTGGCGGAGACGGAGGGATTCGAACCCTCGATACCCCTTACAGGGTATGACGATTTAGCAAACCGTTGCCTTCAGCCACTCGGCCACGTCTCCGGCAGGCAGGCTCGATAGCGGAGCCCGCGCCGGGGCGCAATCCGCCGTTTCGGATTGTTGTGATCCTGATCGTCCAGCCGGGGGCCGCAGTTTCCCCGACGTGATCTTGTGAGGCGGCCTATGGAGGGATAGGGCTTCGGCTCCACCTTCTCAGGGAGACCCTCCATGGCCGATCTGGCTCAAGTGACCGAACACATCCGCGGCGCCGTCGGCGACAACTCCGGTTTGGGCAAGACCGTGAAGATCGACCTGGGCGACGTGGGCATGATCTTCATCGACGGCGCCTCGGTTCCGAACACCGTCACCAACGAGGACAAGCCCGCCGACGCCACCGTCTCCATGACCTGGGACGACTTCATGGCCCTGTCGGACGGCAAGCTGGACCCGATGATGGCCTTCATGCAGGGCAAGCTGAAGATCGCCGGCGACATGATGATCGCCCAGAAGCTGGCCCCTCTGCTGAAGCGCTAGTGGTCGGCTAACAAAAGCTATACGCCGGAACGGCGCGGTCCTGCGGATCGCGCCGTTCGCATATCGGGAAGGACGACATCCATGGATTTCAAGCACTCAGACCGGGCCCTGCATTGGCAGGAGCGGGTCACGCGGTTCCTCGACGACACGGTGGCGCCGCGCGCCGCCGATTACTGGGCCGACGTTCATAGCGACCACACCGTCCAGTCACCGACCATGGAGGCCTTGAAGGCCGAGGCGCGTGAGGCGGGCCTTTGGAACATGTTCCTTCCGGGGGATCACGGTGCGGGCCTGACCAACCTGGAATATGCCCCCCTGGCCGAGGCCATGGGCCGCGCGGGCCTGTGGACGCCCGAGGTGTTCAACTGCAACGCCCCGGACACCGGCAATATGGAGGTGCTCCATATGTACGGGAACGCGGTTCAGCAGGATCGCTGGCTGAAGCCCCTGATGGCCGGCGAGATCCGCTCCGCCTTCCTGATGACCGAGCCGGCCGTGGCCTCCTCGGACGCGACCAACATCCAGACCTCGATCATCCGCGACGGCGACGAATACGTCATCAACGGCCGCAAATGGTGGTCGACCAACATGGGTCACCCGAACGTCGCCATCGCCATCGTGATGGGCAAGACCGACACGGGCGCCGCAACCCACCAGCAGCAGTCCCAGATTCTGGTGCCGACCAATACCCCCGGCTTCCGCATCGAGCGGATGCTGACCGTGTTCGGCTATGACGAGCGCCCCATCGGCCATGCCGAGGTCGTGCTCGACAACGTCCGGGTGCCGATCGAAAACCTGATCGCCGGCGAGGGCAGGGGCTTCGAGATCGCTCAGGGCCGCCTCGGGCCGGGCCGTATCCACCACTGCATGCGTGTGATCGGCGCGGCGGAAAAGGCGCTGGAGCTGATGTGCGAGCGGCTGCTGAACCGCACCGCCTTCAAAAAGCAGCTGGCCGAGCATTCGGTGTGGGAACAGCGCGTCGGCGAGGCGCGCACCAATATCGAAATGTGCCGCCTGATGGTGCTGAAGGCCGCCTGGATGATCGATCAGGCCGGGGCCAAGAACGCCAAGTCCGAGATCGCCCAGATCAAGGTCGCGGCCCCGCGCATGGCGCTGCAGATCATCGACGACGCCATCCAGGCGTTCGGCGGCGCAGGCGTCTCGGGCGACACCCCCCTTGCCGAGATGTACGCGGGCGTGCGCACCCTGCGCCTCGCCGACGGCCCGGACGAGGTGCACAACCGCACCATCGCCCGGATCGAATACTCGAAGCACGGCGGGCGGCCGGTCCACTAGGAATATCCCTCCGCTTCCGCGCCTTGCGGAGGCGGAGGAAAACGCGGCAGGGAAGGGTTCTGATGACCGAACCTTCGATCTTCTTTGCCGATGTGAACGAGCGCCAGGGCTCGTTCCTGCGCCGTACTTTCGTGGTCGGCGGGCTGACGGCGCTGGGCGTTACGGCCCTGACCATCCGACTGGCCC
>NZ_JAFCVJ010000058.1:0-4920 GCF_049896985.1 Brevundimonas sp. SL161
GGACGCCGTCGTCGCAGGCTGCGCCATGGTGGCCCAGGCCGACGGTTGGGTCACGCTCAACGAACGGACGCGTATGATCGATCGAATGCGCAACTCCCCCGCCATCGCCTTCTTCGGCGCCGACGACGTGCTCGTCCTGTTCGAGGCGTTGAACCTGCGCTTCGAGCGTGATCTGGACGACGGCGAGGCGACGGCGGAGGTCGCCGTTTCGCGCCTGCGCGGCCAAGCCGGGCCCTCTCGCGCCTTGATCGAAACCGCCTGCGCCGTCGCCGAGGCCGACGGCGGCTTTGACGCCGAGGAGAGGGCGGTGATCTTGCGCCTTTGCACGCTCCTGAACGTCGATCCGGCGTCGTTCGACCTGATCTCCGGTGAAGGCGGGCAAGGATGAGGGTCGGCATATCAACCAACCCCGCCGTCCAGGCCTGGGCCCTTCAGCTCTCCCAGATGACGGGTCGGGTGGCGTCCCATCAAAGCACGCCCACCGATCGTCCCGTCGATCCGCCGCGGGCCATCAGCGATGACGCCGGGATTCGCCGACCCAGTCGGCATACCTTCGACATCCGTGTCTGAGCGCCGGACAGGCCGGGAAGGCTGGTTCATGGAACCTGTGATCCGGATACGGCCGGACGACAAAGTCAGTCCATGCGCGCGACCTGGTGACGGCTCAAGTGCATGATCCGTCGTCGTCCGGCTGTGTCATGACGGTCCGTCCAGACGACCCGCGGATCGCGGGCTATCACCGTTTCCGAACGGGGGTGTGGCCCGCCCAGGCGCAGCGCTATGCCCAACTCGCGCGGCGACGTCAGCAGCCCGCCGCGGCCGTGATCGCCTGTTCCGACGCCCGGATCGATCCTCAGACCATCTTCGACGCCGAGCCGGGCGAGCTGTTCGTCATCCGCAATGTCGCAGGCCTGGTTCCCCACTATGCCCCTGACGGCGGGTGTCATGGGACGAGTGCGGCGCTGGAGTATGCGGTCAAGATCCTGAAGGTCCGCCGGATCGTCGTGCTTGGGCATGCCAACTGCGACGGCATTCACGCCATGATCCATGGGCCGCTTCGCAACGCCCAGGACTTCCTCGGCCCCTGGATGGACATCGCTGAACCAGTGATGTGGCCGATGCCCGAGCAAGGCGCAGGCGAGGCTTTCGAGGCGTCGATCGAGGATGCCGTGTTTCGGCTGTCGCTGACCAATCTGCGGACTTTCCCTTGGATACGCGACGCCGAGAAGGCGGGTCATCTGAGCCTTGCTGTGTGGAGATTCAGCATTGCGACGGGCGAACTCACAACCGTCTAGAAAAGACAAGATTATCGAGCGCAATCCCAGGAACGCGGCACCTGCCCGCCGCGCCCCGGGTCCGACGAATTCCGGGATGGCTTTCGCGGCCCACCAGGCCCCGCACCTCCCTCATTGTCCCATCGCGAAAGGGCCTCCTGGCGGATCAACAGGGAGGGTGGGGTCTCCGGCTTGTCTTTAGGCATGATCAGATTTTCTCAATCGGCGCGTGGCGCATTTCAATGTTTGTCGGCTCCCGGCAGCCCCTCCGTCTGAATTTCCGGGGGTAGGCGTATCGACGCCCATTACGTAGTCGCGCAGCAGTAACTTGCCGCTCTCAAGGTCCCTTAAAGCGCGTCGCGGGCCTTTAAGTTCATCGGCTCGAAGCTGTTCGTCGCCGGGATAATGGAGTGGGCGAAGTTTTCGGCCGGCATCTCGCTGGGCATGAACTTCGGAATTCTCGCGGCGGCTAGCCGGCGCTATTGTCGGCGGTTATTGCGTGCATCAGCACAACTCATTCGCCTCGCGCGCCAGAGCCGCTCAGTGTGATTAAGCGGGCCGGGCCCCTCTGACGATCATGGTGATCGTGATGTCGGACCGCATCGGGTGCGCTCGATTGTTGATCGGCGTTCAAGGCGGGACCCCACCCGATATGAAATAACATATTGAATGAGCCTAATACCTCGGGGCGAGACGGGGGCCCGACAGACGCCAGTCATCATGCGCGCCAACGTATTGTTGTATCGCGAATTCAACCACCTAGGCTTCCTCTCGACCGGGTCCGATTTCGACGCCGATGCACACCCTTGGGCGCAAAGCGGACCTGGCTTGCCGACACAAAAGCGGACTTGGCCAAAATCAGCTTCGGTGACCGGACAGGGAGCAGCGGCGACCGGAGGCCAAAAGACCCATTCGTCCGCGCGAGGTCTCAGTTTCCCGACCGACCTGGAAGGGGGGCTGGATTGGTCGGCCGGGAAACAAGCCTAAGCTCTTGCTCAAGCTCAGCCATAGCGCAGCCGGGTATCAGTTGTTCCTCGTCCATCCAATGAAACTTGTCTCCTGCCGGGCCTGAGAGCTGGAAAGCCGAGCGTTTATCCCGCACCGTCATCACCGAGGAATCATTTGGGTCGGAAACGGCGGTTGCCTATCGGTCCCGCACCAAACATTGGCACTATCGACACAAACCAGACGCGCCGAAGGTCTGTTGCGGGTGGGAAGGGGTAGTCGATCTCAGCGCGTCAGTACGATGTGAGTCGCCATCTCCGTGGGGACCGCCTCTGTGACCCGATAGCCAAGTTTTGGTAAATCGATGCTTGCGAACAAGGACTCTCCATCACCCAATAAGACGGGCGACAGCACCAGGTGCAACTCATCGATTGCTCCCGCCAAGAGATACTGGCGGACCGTGGACACGCCGCCGCCGATCTTCACGTCGGAATCGCCTGCGGCTTGTTGGGCTTGGTGCAGCGCGGCGTCGATCCCTTCCGTAACGAAGTGGAACGTCGTTCCGCCCTCCATGACGATGGGCTCCCGGGCGTGATGAGTCAGGATGAATGTAGGCGCATGATAAGGGGGATTGTCCCCCCACCAGCCGTTCCAGCCAACATCCGGCCATTCGTCGCGGATTAGTCCAAACATGTTGCGACCGAGGATGAAAGCGCCAAAGCCCTCCATTGAGGTGCGAGCAAAGTTGTCATCGGCCCCTTCGGTGCCGCCGTCCTGCCCAATCATCGATCTGAAAGTCCGGGTCGGGTAGAACCAGTTGTGCAGCTCTTGGCCACGATGGCCGAGTGGATGCTCAAGGCTTTGAGCCGAACCGGCGCCGAAACCGTCAAGAGAGACCGCGAAACCAGCGACACGCACCTTGCCCATGGGGCCCCTCGTTGATTGTGAACTCAGAGGTGACCGCGCCTGACGTGGCGAAGTTCCGAGTCTTGCGGGATCAGGTTATGACCCCCTCCAGCGTCTGCAATGGGTCAATTTGCGAAATTGCCTCCGATCCCGGAACCGGACATTCCCGCGACGGACTGCTTAGGACATCGCTTTTGTCAGCTAGGCGAACAAGTCCAACTGGGCGCGCGCCGACTCGGGCACCTTGAACTTCGTCACGTCGAGTTCGTGTCGGGGGCCGTCCAGGCCGTAGCGCTTCACTGCCGCCTTGAAGCGTGTCGCGATCAGTTCAGCTACTGGCCCCGTCCCCTTCATTCGCTGCGCCCAGTCGGCGTCGTATTCTTTCCCGCCGCGCGTCTGCCGGACGAGCGACATGACTCGGGCTGCGCGATTTGGTCGCACGTCGGCCAGCCACTCCTTGAACAGGTCTTTAATCTCCAAGGGCAGGCGCAGCGTCACGTAAATCGCCGTTGTGGCACCAGCCTTGGCTGCGGCCTCCAGGATCGATTCGAGTTCGTGGTCGTTGAGACCCGGAATGACAGGGGCGAACCCGACGCCGACGGGCACGCCGGCTTCGGCCAGTCGGGAGATCGCTTCCAGGCGCTTGGCCGGCGTCGAAGCCCTGGGCTCCATCGCCCGAGCCAGCCCACGGTCCAGCGTGGTGATCGACACGAACGCCGTCGCCAGCTTGTCGCGCGCCATCGGCCCAAGGATGTCGAGGTCTCGCGTGATCAGGTTCGACTTCGTGATCACCGAGACCGGCTGATTAAACCGGGCCACTACTTTCAAGATGCTTCGCGTGATCCGCAAATCCTTCTCGTCCGGCTGATAGGGATCGGTGTCCCCGCCGATGTGGATGCGTTTGCAGACGTATTTGCGGGCGCTGAGTTCCTGTTCCAGCAGATGCGCCGCGTCAGGTTTGGAGAAGATTTTCGTCTCGAAATCCAGGCCAGGAGACAGGCCCAAATAGGCATGTGACGGCCTCGAATAGCAATAAATGCATCCGTGGCTGCACCCCTTGTAGGGGTTGATGGATCGCTCGAAGCCGATGTCTGGGCTTTGATTCTTGCTGATGATGGTACGCGATCTGAGAGGCGTGACCGTCGTCGGTATTTGGGCAGGGAGGGCGGCGTCGTCATCCGTCCAGCCGTCGTCGAACGCCTCGATCTCAGTGGCCTCGAACCGGTCGCTTGCGTTCGATTTGGCGCCCCGACCGCGCGCGCCTTTCGGGATCGCCAGCGTTGTCATCAGGCTTAGGCGGACAGGCTTGCCGGACGGTTCCAGGCGACGCGGCGCTGACCGGGATCACCCTCGGGGCGGCAGATGTAGGCGCGCGGGAAGGCCCAGTTCGGCATTGGGCGCGCGGTCATCGAGCCGGCGTGTAACAGGTCAGTAGACGCAGCAATAGCCTTTCGCCGCGCCGTGTTTCATAAAATCAACAACTTAGCCTAAATTCGAGCGGGGAGGGGGAGATTGATCGTGTCTACTGCTACGCCCGCGCTCCGATGTCGACGGAAAGCGGACCCACTAAAGGTCTGTTGCGGGTGGCAAGCGGACCTTCGCTTCAGATACCTTGACAACGGTGCCGATGGCAGCGGCGGAACAGCGAAGGTTTGTGGTCGTTAGGTCTTCCAGACGAGGAGTCTGGCAATGAAACGATCAATCACCCTGACGAGCGCGCTGGCGCTGACCCTGGCCATCTCGGGTGCCGCGATGGCGCAGAATGGCAACGGTAATGGCAACGGTAATGGCCGGG
>NZ_JAFCVJ010000059.1:0-4715 GCF_049896985.1 Brevundimonas sp. SL161
CAGGCGTCTGTTGGGACCCCGTCTCGCCCCGAAATATTGAGCTTATTCAATATATTGTCTCATATCGGCTGGGGTCTCGCCTTTAACGCCGATCAACAGGCTCCTGCAACGGACAGCGTCGAACCATCACCCAGAGGGGAGCTGGGGCCGGTCGAGACAGGCTCTCCGCGAAGTGCTTGCTCGATCGCGGCATACAGTTTGCCGACCTCAATCGGCTTGGCTACGTGTCCATCCATGCCCGCTTCGAGATACGAGGCGATCTGGTGCGCCATGGCATTGGCGGACAGCGCAATAATCGGAATGCGGGCCCGGCCCGTTCGCGTCTCTTCAGCACGGATGGCGAGCGCAACGCCAACCCCATCCAGCCGAGGCATCTGGATATCCAAAAGGATGAGATCGAAGTCCTCCATGCGCCAGCGATCAAGGGCTTCGAGACCGTCTGCCGCTACGCGGAGGTCGACCCCCAGTGGCTCAAGCAAGGCGCACGCGACCATCTGGTTTGTAGGGTTGTCCTCGGCCAGCAGAAGACGAAGCGGATGCGCGCCGAGCGCGCACGGCGAACTGTCCGCGGGCGTGATCGGCTGTACCGTTGGGCAGGCGCACTTCTGCATTGGCAACAGCAAGGTGAACTGCGAGCCATGGCCCACCGCACTCGCGACGAAGATATCGCCACCCATAAGTTGTGCCAGCTCCCGGCTAATCGCAAGACCTAGGCCTGATCCGCCGAAGCGGCGAGTGGTGGAACTGTCCGCTTGGGAAAACTTGGAAAAGAGCCGGGAGAGAACCTCTGGGGGCATGCCGATGCCGGTGTCCGAGATAACGAATTCGACCGTTGTGTCCTGTGCCCTAACCTCGACATGCACGGACCCTGACTCGGTGAATTTGATCGCGTTCGCAAGCAGGTTCGACAGGATTTGTCGGGTCCTCATTGAGTCTCCCCGCCACACGCCTTCGCACGAGGATTCAAAGGCCAGGTGGCAATCCAGCCCTTTCTCTTGCGCGAGTCCCGCGAACGCGTCGAAGGCTGCCTGGACTGCACCGGCGAGTTCGAAATCTTCCGATACGATTTCCAGTTTCCCGGCTTCAATCTTGGAGATATCGAGAATGTCGTTGAGGACCGCGAGAAGCAGTTCACCGGAACGGCGGATGACGGCAACTTTTTCTTGGTGATCCGCGGGCAGATTCGCCTTCTCCAGCACTTGGGCCATGCCGAGCACCCCATTGAGGGGGGTCCGGATTTCGTGGCTCATGTTCGCCAGGAATTGGGACTTGGCTAGGTTGGCACCCTCTGCCTGATCCCGCGCTTGTACCAAGTCCACCATGGCTGTCCGCAGCGCACAGTCATTGTCGCGGAGCCGCTGCAGCAGGGTATTGAAATCTCCGGTAAGTGCAGCCAATTCATCGTTGCCCTCGGGAGCGACCTGAAGATCGAAGTCTCCGCTCTCCCTGACGGCCAACATGGCGTGTGAGAGCACTTGAACAGGACGGATGACGCCTCGCGCAAGCCAAGTCGAGGTGACCAAAGCAAGAGCCACAGCGCCTAGAAGGCCGAGAAGTGATACCAAAGTATAGCCTAGCACTATCCGCTCGAACTCATGGAGGGTGGAAATCAGGACGAGAGTGCCCACTGTCTCCTGATCGAGTCGCACGGGCGTGCTGACGACCAGCCGATCCCGCTCGAACCGCGAGCCCGACACCAACAGGGCAGAGGCCGGCGGGTTGCTGGCTTGATCGGCCGAATAGGCGGAGAATGGAGAACCTGCGGCGTCGAATAGCCAAACCCCGCTGACACCAGGAATCGTCGCTGCGGACTCCAATGTTTCTCCTGCGGCCTCGCGGTCCTGAAAAACAAGAGTAGCAGCGACGTTGGCTGCAAGGACGTCCGCAAGAACCTCACGTTGCTCCAGTAGCCTCCCCCGGTCGCTATGCCATTCACTAAGGATAAACGTGGGGTAGGCGACGAGGAGCGCGGCCAAAGCAGTTGCGACTGCTACAGCGGCAACCTTCGCCTGAACTGATGAATTGATGAGCCGGCTGATGCGGTGAATCATCGGACGACAACTGCGAGCCGCAGGAGACTGGAACTCAGCACTACTCCCGCGCTGCGGGCGTTGCGGTTGTTAATTTCGAATCGGATTTGCCGTCCGACGGTGATGATCCCGATGGCACCATTCGCGATGAACCCTTCCGAGTCGCCGATAGTGAGCACGCCTTCTCGCGCGAGCGAGTCTAGCCTAGCCGAATTGGCGTCCGTCTGGCCGACAACGGCTGCGTGACAGCTTCGGTCGAAGTCGGCTGTTTGCCGCACCCGCAGAGATCGGTCGCCTACGAGGCGGCCGTCGAACGCGGCCAGATGTGCGGCGAGAGCGTGCCGAGGCTGAATACAGAGCACGACTGGGCTTGAAGGTGTGGCAAAGCGACTGGCGTCCCAGCTGCTGAACCGCGTGAAATTGTAGATGATCGCTGCGCGCGCTCCGGCGTCCGGAGGCGCCGAGGTCTGCTGGGCATGGGCCGTTCCTTCGGCAAGGAATGAGGCCGCGATGGCGATTTTTAGGAGGCGGCGGCGGTCCATGTCAGTACCGCGCCGTTGCGCCGAACCAGACACGGCGTTCGACAAAGGCGGACGGACTACCCAAGCCGGTCTCGACGATCTCCAGCCGTTCTCGCTCGATCAGATTCTCGCCGAGGATGTACAGTTCAAGATTCGGTGTGGGGCGCCACGCGGCCCGAACGTCCAGATCGGTATACGCCTCGACGAGCCCTGCACCCGCGACCTCTCGGACCCACACGTCAAAATCTATCGTCTCGGTAACGTCAAACAAGGAACGTACTGAAAGTTGGTTGCCGGGCGATCGTTCCGCGTCAAAGGTATCAAGCCCCGGCACCACGAAGCCTCTCTCCAGGACCTCCATGTCCATAGCGGAAGCCGCGACCTTGACCGTCCATCGATCCGTGAGACGGGCGTCGATTGCAGCTTCCAGTCCCCTTGTTTCTACCCGACCACCATTGGCGAACTCCAGCGTGAGGAGAGGCTGACCTGGCGCCATTGCGGGCGTGGCGTTCCAGACTACGAGGTTGTCGTATTGGTGAAGGTAGGCCGTTAAATCCAGCGACACCGCCGAACCGAGATGTCCGCGCCAGCCGGCTTCCCAGGCGAGCAGGTCCTCAGCGGCCAGATCGCCCGCGGTGGCTATTGCAATGATCGGGTCGCTAGTTTGAAGTGCTGTCTCCAGGCGAGAAGGCGTGCGAACGGCGCGCGAGACCGCGCCCCATGCTGTCCATCCGCGGGGGTCGGTCCAGGCGATCCGCCCGCTCGGCTGGACTTCGAGCCCTGTATACTCGTTGTGCTCAACCTTTGCGCCGAGAGAGACACGTAGCCTATCAGGCACCAAGGTGACCTCGTCCGAGATATAGGCCCCATACCAGCTGTCGCTGCGCTCTTCCGGAGCGAACCGCAGGAATGGCGTGGTTGCGGCAACCCGGTCGCTGCGCCACCGGTACCCCGCGCCCCATACGATCTGGTGGCGATCGCCGAACGAGAAATACTGCGAGAAGTCGATGTCGGCCTGATCGCTGACGCCGTCCAACCCGCCTTCCTGCCGCTCCACATGATCTACGTAGATTTGTAGCGACCTAACGCCACGGTCACCGGTACGGGTCCAGCGTCCAAGGAGGTTATGTCCGCTGAAGCGCGAGCTGACAGGGGGGCCGCCCGCCGCGGCCGGCTCTAAATACGAAAGTGTGGAACGGCCCTGGTACACATCGCCCTGGAGCGTGAATGAGTCTCTCTCGTTCGGCTCGAAATCATATCTGAAACCCGCCTGACCAGCGGAGGAGTTATCCCTGCGGCGGTCGGGAACCGCGTAGGCGAAACCCTCTTGCTGGTGACCGACCACATACGCCCGCAAAGCTCCGTGCTCACCCGCCCTAACCCCTAGGCGGAAGACTATTCGGCCGTCGTCGTCGGTGCTGTAGCGAGCCCCCGCAAGCGCGCCGAGCGTGTCGGCTGCGTGTTTGGTGACTATGTTGACCACACCGTTGACAGCGTTGGCCCCCCAGAGCGTGGCTCCCGGGCCACGGACCACCTCGATCCGCTCGATATCCTCGACCGGCGGCATCTGCTGATCCCAAAGCACGCCCGAAAGCGTTGACAGATAGATCGCCCGGCCGTCGACCAACACCAGCAGCTTGTTCGAGAACCGGCCATTAAATCCACGCGCCGTCACAGCCGCGTTGCCAGATGCGAGGCTGGCTACCTCCATGCCCGGAACCATCCGGAAGAGTTCGGGCAGCGTGGTTACGCCGGAACGCCGGATGTCCTCTCGGCTTATCACGAATACGGCGGCTGCGGCTTCCTCGACCCGTTGCGGGCGTTTTGCTACCGATGTGACGTTCGCCTGTAGGATCTCTTCCAGGCTCAGATCTACAAAAGCTTCCGATTGCGCGGTCGCAGGGCTGCTGAGGAAGGTGCACAAAATCGAAGTGACGGTTGTGACAAATAGAAGCGTTTTGAGCATTTTTCCTCCAGCTCTAGAGTATGCCCATTGGCTCTAAAGAAATTGTGAAGTCCGGCACTACGAAAAGCCATGTTAGCTGCACCCAGCCTCTTGGACACCAAGATAGGGAGTTCGTGGAGAAGGAGCGTGACGATGCAACGACGGAAGTTCGGCCGGGAGTTCTAAAGCATTTGGCGACCTGATTGAATCGTTTGGGAT
>NZ_JAFCVJ010000060.1:0-4109 GCF_049896985.1 Brevundimonas sp. SL161
AAGAACGCCCACTCCGCATCCGACATCAAACCACGAACCATGGCTGCTCTCCGCAAAGAACAGCCTTGAATCAGCGATCAGCTGATTTGGGAATCCACTTTGTCCACATCACCTAGGACCCGAGCCACGGGCCAAGCATCAGACCAGACCCGTCCTAAGGCCGCGTCCGCAACAGGCCGCCTCCCTTGTCTGCCTTAGCCGACCCATTGTGCTTTCGAACCTAGGTCCGCTAACCACCCTTCTCGGTCCTTCGGAAGGTCCGCTTTCAGCCGACAAAGCCGGTGAGATAGCCCTTCGTTCCCCATCCGGCAGGGTGTATCATTTGGTTCAACGACCGATGCGACTGGAGCCTCACCATCACGAACCGATACATCGCGTATTACCGCTGCTCCACGAAGCGCCAGGGGCAGTCCGGTCTCGGCCTCGACGCCCAGCGATCGGCTGTCGCGGTATATGTCTGTGACGGCACGCTGTTGATGGAGTTCGAGGAGGTCGAGAGCGGCACGAAGGCTGATCGACCGGCCCTGGACGAGGCGTTGCGGCAATGCCGGATGCGGGGTGCGGTTCTCGTGATCGCCAAGCTGGATCGGCTATCTCGGAACGTGTCCTTCATCGCCAAGCTCATGGACCAAGGCGTCGACTTCATTGCCGTGGATATGCCCTCGGCGAACCGCTTCACCCTGCACATCATGGCGGCGATGGCCGAGCAGGAGCGGGAGATGATCTCGCAGCGGACAAAGGCGGCATTAGTGGCCGCCCGTCAACGGGGTGTGGTCCTTGGCGGACGTAGAGGCGAGCACCGGATCGAAGACCATGCCGCTGCAGGACGGGCCCGATCGGCTCAGGTGCGCACGATCAAGGCGTCCCGGCTTGCGGACGATCACCTGCAGATTGCAGACCAGATCAGGCGCGACGGCATCGGATCGGTCCGGGGCATCGCCAACGAGTTAAATGCCCGTTCCATCATGGCACCACGCGGTGGTCTATGGTCGGGTGCGCAGGTTAGCAGGCTGTTGCGACGGGCATCGACTGGAGCGTCTGCATGAAAGACGTCCCACTATCTCCCGAGCAGGAACGGGAGATCGCGACAGCCCTAATCGGGATGGAAGGCGACCTCAACGACCCCGTGGCCTTAGCCAGATATGAGAAGCAGCTTCGACGGCTGGTCCAGGATGGCGCAAACGCCAGCGCTAAGGGCCGCATACGCTTTCGAGAGCAACTCGCCATCGCGCAGAGCTTCGGTCATCCCGAGCCCGAAGAATACGCCCGCAACCAGGCCGCACACCTCGCCAAGATCGAGGCGCTGGAGCGCCGAAGAGACCGAAGTTTCCGGCAGGCGAAGGCGGACATCTTGAAGTTCGCCAACAAGGCCGCCGCCAAGGTGGAGAAGACGTCCAGAACTGCGCATACAAGCCTGCGTCGCCGGGCTCAAGCAGACAGGTTCTTCCTTGCCACCACTGGCGTCGCGGAAAAGGAAGGGCGTCCGGTCAAGGGCGGTTTAGTAGGAGCCGAAATCCAAAAGAAATATCCAGGCTACCGACTACCCCACTGGGAGAAGACGACCATGCCGTTGAAGGTGATGGCGTTGTCGGTGGAGAGTCACAAGCAAGGGGCTCATACCATCAGCCTTCATCTATCGAAGGACATCGACGAGGCGGCACGGAGATCACCACGTGGCATCGTCAGCTACATGCAGGACAGGATCCGCAAGGCGATGAGGGAGACCTTCGCCGATGATGCCCCGGAGTTCTGGTTCGTGCTGGAGAGGGACAATGCGATCCGGTTCCACCTTCATGGTGCGGTGGTCATTCCCCAGCCCGGCTGCGAACCGATGATCGACGAGGCGCTCAGGAAAGCTGGCGGGAGCTGGAGCCAGAAGTCGTTTCAGCAGGTTGGAAGGCCGGTGAGCCAGCCGATCTGGTGGGCGCACTACACGACGAAGAGTTTGAACCTGACGGTGATCGACATAGACACCCGACTATTCGCTTCAACGCTTGGAATACGGCAGGCGGCGCGAGACGGATGGGACGGCCTCCGACGGCAGTTTTGAAAGTTGCTCGCGTGACTTGTGTTGAGTCAAGACACGCGAGTGGTTCAAGGTTGCTTTAAACCGATCTGGAGGTGTGCTGGAGACGCAAGTCGATGCTTCCGGTGACATTGTGCGCAACAACGCTGTAGAGCGCTCCTGGGCGATTTCTCAGAGACCGCAAATCTGCGCCCCGGAAGCGGACATCGTGGACTTCGCCTAGGGGTGGGAACCAGTAGTCAAGAAAGGAGACTGTAGGCCACCGGTGCAATCAAGATGGACGTCAAGTCTACAGCCTTTCCTGGCTAATCCGCCTGCCATATTTTGACCGCTTTTGACTAATGACATCTAGCATCGGTTGTGGGGCAAGATATGATCAAACGTTGTGGGGCGGGCCTCGCTGGCGCTCTCTTTGCCCTGACCCCGAGTGTTTCGATCTGTCAGGTCCCTGAGCCTGAAGCGAGCCTGGTAGCAAAGGCCCAGCAGATCACAGACCGATCAACTGAACTTGCGAGAATCTGGCCCGGCTATTGGCCGGAAGGCCAGGCGTTCGTGCTCTATGAGCCTGCGAACGGCGCAGTGATCGTGGGCACTGACGGGAGTTCAAACAGCGTCCGCTATCAGGCAGGTGAGTTGCCGGGAGCCGACACGACATTTGTCTTCGACTATCCAGGTGGGTCGCCGAATATGATGCTCATGACCTTGGGTTCGGATTGGAGTGCTTCGGCTCAAACGCTGTTCCATGAACAATTTCATGATTTTCAATCTGATACCTTCGACAAATCGGACATGCGTTTTGGCGGCGAGTATGTTGATCTTTCTTCGATCACTGATCGTATCCGCTTCACTGCCGCAGCGGAGATGGAGCGACGTATATTGGCTGATGCCTTGTCGGCTCAGACGGATACACAGCGAGATGATTTAGTCAGACGTTATTTCGTATTACGCCGTGAGCGCGAAGCGACCGCCAGCCTAGTGATTGCGTCTGTAGAGCGGAATAAGGAACGATATGAAGGCACGGCTGTGTTCGTCGCAGAGACCGCACGCGCTTTGGTTGCCCGGAACGGCGGAGTCAGTCTCACAGACGGCCTCGTCAAGTCATTGCGAGACGACCTACACGGGGACGCAGATCGCCCTTACGCCACAAGCTGGTTCAGGTGGAGAGCCTATGGCGTGGGGGCTGCGTTATGCTGGCTACTAGAAAAGAGGGGCACGGATTGGCGCGCGCGCGTCGAACGCGGTGAAGCGCTCGATCTAATCCTTGAGGAAATCATCAACCCAATCGACCCAGACGACATCGCCTCTATATCGGCGGATACGCGACGGCTCTATGATGAACCAAAACTTATCGATGAAATACAGTCGACCTTGGCTGCCCTTCCCGAGAGTGTTGAGACTGTTGCTGACTTCAACGCCCAAAGTGGACTTCGGCTGGTTTTGAATATCGACATCCCAATGGATCGCCTTCTAGAAGGGAGGACGTTTTTTCAGTCGCAAGGAATGATCGCCTTAAGTCCCACCGCAATGGCTCTGCCTGATGTCACTAACTTTCACATGGAGCGACCCGGTATATTGTTACGTGTAGCGGGTTTTACTATGATGACGGATTCTGATAGCATCATGAGAGCAGGCGTTCCTGTTCGCCGGTCATACACAATACTCCTAAAGGACAGCGAAATATTAACTGACATCATCGCTTTAGGATCAGGGGAACATACTCAAGACTCTATATCGATCGATTTTTCGGGGCTGAAATTGAAGATCGAACAGCCCGTGACTGTGTCTGCTGATGGAGACCAAATCTCTATCAATGCCGTTATAGACCAATAGTCTGCATAGTCTGTGGGTCATCCAGAGCCGCTGGCTTGAATGTCTGGTATGGGTCGGACTCAGCGGTTGGCTGTCGGCCCCAAAATAGACATTGGGGCTACCGCCGCAAACCGGACCCGCCGAAGGTCTGTTCGGGGTGGCGGGCTCAACTGATCGCTGCAACACACGCGGCGAAGGTCTCCGCTGGCGTCCGATAGAGCAAGGTCTTTCTGGGCCGTTCATTGAGCTGCCGGGCGATGGCGTTTAGCTGGGG
>NZ_JAFCVJ010000061.1:0-3819 GCF_049896985.1 Brevundimonas sp. SL161
TGTTTCGCCGGACGTCGAGCCTGGCCGCCAATCCGACCACCCAGGGCATTTCCCTGCGCGCCATCGCGCCGTCGGGCGCGGGACGGACGCTGGTCACGCTCGACGGCGTCCCGCTCAACAATCCGTTCGGGGGTTGGGTGCTGTGGTCGCAGTTGGCCCCTGAGGCTGTCGACAGCCTTGATGTGGTCAGGGGAGCAGGAGCAGGCCCCTAAATGGCTACCGCAACATCTAGTGTGCCATGTTCAAAAGTGGCCGTTCCGGAAGTCTGAAAGGGGTGGGGAGCGGACATGACGTCGGCGTTCCATCAGAGAGATGCCCCTGTTGCAGCCTCCGCCGTAATTGCGACCGACAGACTGCGCACCGGTCTTTCTTCCGACTGCTGAACCCGAGCCAGAGCCTCATACAAAGCGGGTGCAGTGACCGGCTTCGCAAGATGGAAATCCGCGCCTGCATCAAGACTAGCCTCAACATGCTTCGGCATGGTGCTGGCTGTCAGCATGATCACAGGAGTTCGTTGTACACCGCTCTTTCTTTCAAGTTCGCGAATGGCTTGAGTGGCAGCAATCCCGTCCATAATCGGCATCATCATATCCATCAGTATGACGTCGTATCGGCAGGTCAAGAATGCTTCAACCGCTTGGTGTCCATCTTCAACGCAATCAACTTCTATCCCGACTGTATGCAGTATGAGTTCTGCGACGCGCCGGTTCGTCGCGTTGTCGTCTACTACCAGAACTCGCCCCGCGACGGAGTGGGGCACCTCAGCCGATTGGCGTGATTCAGGGCCGAGGCCCTTTTCTTCTTCAAGGGGGAGCGTGAACCAGAATGTTGCCCCTTTCCCTAATACGCCTTGGCCATCGAGAACTCCTCCCATGGCGACGACGAGTTCGCGTGAGATCGCAAGGCCCAGACCCGATCCACCAAACCGGCGAGTGATGGTCCCATCGGCCTGCTGGAACCGCCCGAATATGATTTCGCGCTGCGCGTCGTCAAAGCCCACGCCGGTATCGCTAATCTCAAAGCGGTAGCTGATTCCCTCGCGACTCACCCGGAGAACAACCGAGCCGCGATCCGTAAACTTCACAGCATTCGAGATCAGGTTTGTCAGAACCTGCTTCAAGCGCAGCGCATCGCCCCGGACCTGTCGGGCAACGTCGGGGGCGAGTTGTGAAGAGAGAGCGAGGCCTTTCTCCCGCGCGGTGAGGCTGGAGAGGCTCAATACGCTATCGATGACGTCAGAGAGTTCCATCGGCGTTTCTTCAATGGCCAACTCCCCAGCTTCTATTCGAGCAAGGTCCAGAATGTCGCCGATGAGGCGTCCGAGTAGGTCCGACGACGCCCGAATAACCGACGTCAGTTCCCGCTGATGCGCGGTTTGCTCAGTCCCCGCCAACAGGTCAGCGACGCCGATCACGCCGTTAAGGGGGGTCCGGAGTTCATGACTCATATTGGCTAGGAACTCGGACTTGGCCCGATTAGCGGCCTCGGCCTCGCCCTTCGCAACAACCAACGCTCTTGATTGTGCTTTCCGCTCGGAGATGTCTCGTATGTTGGCGTGGAGGTGTGGAATCCCCTGGACGTGAGCAGAGGACATCCACAACTCGATGTCCACAGTAGTTCCATCTTTGCAGCAGGCGGGCAGTTCGATCCTCCTGCCAAGACGCCCCCCCCCATTGAGCCGCCACTTTTCCAATCCTCGGTTATGGTTTGCTCGTTGCTCCTCCGGGATGATCATCTGAATGTTGCTGCCGACAGCCTCATCGGCACTGAACCCAAACAAATGCTCTGCCCCGTCCGACCAACCGGTAATCGTGCCCCGGTCATCGCAGTCGATCAGAGCGTCAGCCCCCGCCACGACGGCCGTGAGGAGCGACTGGGCCTGATGACGCGCCGCGAGGTCTTCGCCGACCACGGTTGCGAGACGGGTGAGGACCTTGCTGATGCTGGGGTCGAAGACCCGTGGCTCGATGTCGAATATGCAAACTGCAGCCACTGCTTGGCCATTCACCAAAACGGGGGCGCCTGCGTAAAAGCGAAGATGGGGTTCTCCGGTGACATATGGGTCGTCAGAAAAACGCGGGTCTGCCAGTGCATCGGCGACCCACAGAACGTCATCAGGTTTCGCAACTGTGTGGGTGGAAAATGACGTCCATCGGCACGCTTCCAGATCGGCATAGGTGAGCGCACCGGAGAGCCAGTTTCGGTCCGCGTCTACCAACGTGACGACAGACCAAGGGGTCCCAGCAGCCTCGCCCGCCAAATTGGCGATCTCGTCGTGAAGGCGGGCACGTGGCTGACCTATCAGGCCGAACGAACGGACCATCTCAACTCTGGCCGCTTCCAATTCTTGGTTTCTATAAGGCATCATACAAAGGACCCCATTGGGGATCGGTTAAACACCGGTTTTCATCAAGATTTACTACTGCGGAGTTGTGTCGACCGTGGAGGCACTCGATGTCTCTGTCGGTGCTGTCACTTTAATGCGAATTTGTCTTCACTGAACGCAGCGTAAGCCGCTGATGGGGATGATGTTTCGTGAAGTCGATTTCGTTCAAGCGCCACCGGTTCCCGGCGGACGTCATCCGCCAGGCCGTCTGGCTCTACTTCAGCTTCAGCTTAGGCTCAGGACCCATTGATGTGATGCGCTCGATCTGATTCAGGCTCTGCGAGGAGTCTGGATATGAGCGACCTTTATTGGCTGACGGACGAGCAGATGGAGCGGCTCAGGCCGCACTTTCCGAAGAGCCACGGCAGGCCGAGGGTGGATGATCGTCGGGTACTGAGCGGGATCATCTTCGTGAATCGCAACGGGCTGCGCTGGCGTGACGCGCCGCCGGTTTATGGCCCACACAAGACGTTGTACAATCGCTGGAAGCGATGGAGCGAGGCCGGCGTCTTCATCAGGATGATGCAGCGGCTGTCTGGCGCCCAGGCCGAACGGCGCACCGTCATGATCGACGCGACCTATCTCAAAGCGCACCGCACGGCTTCGAGCCTGGGGGTAAAAAAAGGGGGTCTTGGGGGTACTGTCAGGCTAACTTTCGTGGGCTCTACTAAGGGGCGCTTGGTGCCTGCCAACGTACCACAAAATGCAGCAAATTCTGCGTTGGCTATGCCCAAAGACGCTTCCTTTGGCTCGCCTAATCCGAGTTAAATTCAACCGAAGCCACCGATGGCGGCTTTAACCTGACAGCATCCTCCCGCAGAACCGGAACGGTCAGGACGCCATCGACCGGACGAGCTCAAGAGCGATCCGGCGCAGCTTCGGATCGGACACCCGTCGCCAGCTGAAGATCAGATCCTCCAATTCCCGGTCCCCGGAGTTCATAAGCTCATGCACCAGCGGGGTAATCGACTTGAGCCGATCTCCATTCAAGGTCGGTGTGGCTGTTGACTGATGGTTCATGAGACGATCTGACTGATATGGGACACTGGCGGTTGCGCTCGCTCAACGCTGCAGAGACCGCGCCAAGGGCACCGAAACGGCTCTGGCTAATCGGGGATGGTGCGAGACGGGTTGGAGGGCGTTCGTGGATTTGAACCACGGACCTGCGGCTTAGAAGGTCGGCGAGCTCAGACCGTGCTTCCTGCACAGATCCGCCACCGGAACACCGGCCTCCTGCTCGCGCAGGATCCCGGTGATCTTCTCTTCCGTGAACCGTGATCGCTTCATTCCGTCCGTCCTTTCGAGGGGCGGACTCTAGGCGGTGTGGACAAAGTGTCTGATCCACAGTCGGATGGATGCGACGACGACGAAGCCGAGGAAGCTGTCGGCGGTCTTGTCGTATCGGGTAGCCAGTCGTCGGCTGTGTTTGAGCT
>NZ_JAFCVJ010000062.1:0-3655 GCF_049896985.1 Brevundimonas sp. SL161
CGAAGAACGCCCACTCCGCATCCGACATCAAACCACGAACCATGGCTGCTCTCCGCAAAGAACAGCCTTGAATCAGCGATCAGCTGATTTGGGAATCCACTTTGTCCACATCACCTAGTTCCTCGATCAGCCAGACGATCCGCGACGAGCGTGATTGCGGGGCGTGAAACAGGGTCAGCATGACTTTCTCTCCGATCCTATGAGCCTCGGCGGGACCGCCTTGGCCGTGAGAGATTGACTACCGCCACCCTGCTGCCAGCATGCTGTCAGCAGTCGTCCGGTACGGTACACAGATGAGACGCGCAGACCGCCTGTTCCAGATCGTCCAGTTGCTTCGGCGCAGCTCCCAACCCGTGACGGCGGAATCGATCGCGGTCGAGCTGGAGACGTCCAAACGCAGCGTTTATCGCGACATCGCCGCCCTGATGGGCCAGCGGGTGCCAATCCGGGGCGAGGCGGGCATCGGCTATGTGCTGGATAGCGGCTTCGACATGCCGCCCCTGATGCTGACATCCGACGAGGTCGAGGCGGCGGTGCTCGGCGCCCAGTGGGTGGCGGGCAGGGGAGACCCGGCCCTGGCGCGGGCGGCCCGCGACCTGATCGCCAAGATCGCAGCCACCGTTCCCGAACGCCTGCGCCCGGTGGTCCTGGAGCCGGCGGTGACCTCCGCCATGTGGAAAACGCACGAGGTCGAGGTGCTCGACATGGCTCAGTTGCGGGCCTGGATCCATACGGGGCGGAAGGTCAAGCTGGACTATCGCGATCAGGAAGACCGGGCCTCGCTGCGGACCGTCTGGCCGCTGCTGATCGGCTATCGTGAGACGACACGGCTGCTGGTCGCCTGGTGCGAGAGCCGCAACGACTTCCGCACCTTCCGCACCGACCGGGTGGTGGAGGCGACCTTCCTCGATGACCGTTTCCCCGGCCGCCCGGCGCAACTGCGAGCACGCTGGCAGGCGATGATGGAGGCGGAGCGGCGCCGGTTCTTGGCCGACCAAAAAGGGGCGAATTCCTAAGCAGGGCCTTCGACGCCGACATCCGCTTCCGGATGTCGGCGTCTGAGCGGATCAGTAGATTTCGAACAGACCGGCCGCACCCTGTCCGCCGCCGATGCACATGGTCACCACGCCATATTTGGCGCCGCGACGCTTGCCTTCGATCAGGACGTGGCCGGCCATGCGGGCGCCTGACATGCCATAGGGGTGGCCGATCGAGATGGCGCCGCCCGAGACGTTGAGACGGTCCATCGGAATGCCCAGGGTGTCTGCGCAGTAGAGCACCTGCGCAGCGAAGGCCTCATTCAGCTCCCAGATGCCGATGTCGTCCATGGTCAGGCCGTGGCGCTTGAGCAGCTTGGGTATGGCGTAGACCGGGCCGATGCCCATCTCGTCAGGCTCGCAGCCCGCGACGACCATGCCGCGATAGGCGCCGAGCGGCTGAAGGCCGTGGCGGACAGCTTCGCCGGCCTCCATGATCACCGAAGCCGAAGCGCCGTCCGACAGCTGGGAGGCGTTGCCGGCGGTGATGAATTCGCCCTGCTGGATCTCCTCGCCGCCGCCGAAGACGGGCTTCAGCGACTTCAGGCCCTCCAGGGTTGTGTCGGCGCGGTTGCCCTCGTCCTTCGACAGGGTGACCTCCTTGGCAGAGGCCTGACCGGTCGCCTTGTCGACGACCTGCATGGTCGTGGTCATCGGCACGATCTCGGCATCGAAACGGCCGGCCTCCTGGGCTGCGGCTGTCCTCTGCTGCGACTGCAGGGCGTATTCGTCCTGGCGATCGCGGCTGATGCCATAGCGGCGTGACACCACCTCGGCGGTCTCCAGCATCGACATATAGATGTGGGGCGACAGCTTCAGCAGCGCCTCGTCCTTCATCCGGTACAGGTTCATGTGCTGGTTCTGGACCAGGGAGATGGATTCCAGGCCGCCGCCGACGGCGACCTTCTGCTGGTCGAACACCACCTGTTTCGCCGCCGTGGCGATCCCCATCAGGCCCGAGGCGCACTGGCGATCGATGGTCATGCCCGCGACGGTCGAAGGCAGGCCGGCGGCCAGCGCGATCTGGCGGGCGACGTTCTGGTTGGTCGAGCCCTGCTGCAGGGCCGCGCCCATCACGACGTCCTCGACCTCGGCCGGGTCGATCCCGGCGCGTTCGACCGCATGCCTGACGGCATGGGCGCCGAGTTGCTGGGCCTGGGTGTCGTTGAAGGCCCCTCGATAGGCGCGCCCGATTGGCGTTCTGGCCGTCGATACGATTACCGCTTCACGCATTGTTCTCTCCCTGCCGGTCGCCTTTGGCGACCTTGGCGATTTGATTGATCGGTTTGACCGAAATTCTGGTCGGTTTGACGGACCTTTTGTTGGTCATTTTACGGGTCGGTTCGGCATATCAGCTGTGCGCCTTCTGCGCCTTGGTGAGTTCGATCATGCCCTGGGCGGCGCCCATCTCCGGTACGATCTCGCCGGTGCGGTCCGAGATGGCTTCGAACCGGGCCTCGACCTGTTCCGGCGCATCCTCGCCGACAATGCGGACGCCCTGTGTCAGGGTGACATAGGCGCGCTCGAAGCCGCCGGCGCCGGCGGCGAGGATGCAGCGCGTCGGTGAGTCCTGGCTGACAAGATACAGCAGGCCCGGCGACACCAGTTCCGGGCCCAGGGCCTCCAGCGGCAGGCGCGCGCCGAGGTCCTCGGTCATGCGGGTATGGGCGGTCGGCGCGAGGCAGTTGACGCGGATGTCGTTCTTGGCCCCCTCGATGGCCAGGGTCTGCATGAAGCCCACCAGCGCCATCTTGGCCGCGCCGTAGTTGGCCTGCCCAAAATTGCCGTAGAGGCCCGACGACGAGGTGGTCATGACGATGCGGCCGTAGTTGCGCTCGCGCATCCCGTCCCACACCGCCCTGGTGCAGTTCACCGCGCCCATGACGTGCACGTCCATGACGAAGCGGAAGTCCTCGATCTCCATCTTGGCGAAGGACTTGTCGCGCAGGACGCCTGCGTTGTTCACCAGAATGTCGACCGAGCCCCACTGCGCGGTCGCCTCGGCGACCATCGCCTTGACCGCCTCGAAGTCCGTGACCGATGCGCCGTTGGCCATGGCCTCGCCGCCGGCCGCCTCGATCTCGGCCACGACGGCCTGGGCCGGGCTCATGGACGAACCCTCGCCATCGCGCGCCACGCCAAGGTCATTGACCACCACCTTGGCGCCGCGCGCCGCCAGGGCCAGGGCATGCTCACGCCCGAGACCTCCGCCGGCGCCGGTCACGATCGCCACCTTGCCGTCAAATCGCATAGCCATCGATGCCTCTCCTTATCGCTGTTCACCCTGATAACAGGCCGCGCAGGTTCGCCAAGAGGGGGATATGTGTTGAAACGGCGCCACAGTCGCCGTATTGCGAACCGAAATAAGGAACCTGGGCTCAACTCTCCCGTTCGGCCCGGTGAGCGTCACGTGTAAGCGTGGCCTTTGGACATTCACCGATATGAGGACTGACATGAAGCTGAAACTTCTCGCCAGCGTCGCAGCCGCGGGGCTTTTCGCCGCTGGTGCTGCTTCGGCTGAGCCGGACGGCTGGTACGGCGCGATTGACGCCGGTTACCACAAGATCGACGACATCAACCTGGAAGCGTCCGGCAACGGCGTGAACTGGAATGCCGAA
>NZ_JAFCVJ010000063.1:0-2944 GCF_049896985.1 Brevundimonas sp. SL161
AAGTGCGGCCTGAGCCGCTCCATCTGCTCGTCCGTCAGCCAATAAAGGTCGCTCATATCCAGACTCCTCGCAGAGCCTGAATCAGATCGAGCGCATCACACCAATGGGTCCTGAGCCTAGAGCCTGACAAGCTTAATCTGAAAACACCGCACGCGAAATTTTTAAATACTGACAAACTGGAAGCGAATGGCGCGTCAATATTGTCAGCGTTGGAAATAGAAGCGATTCAGATCGCAAATTTTGTTACACTATATCGCGGCAAATGATCACCAAAGGGTGCGACAATTTGGAAGCGTAACCATAAGGTTTCATCAGCTTTATGGCGCGATTGTAATATCGTCGGTGTTCCAAATCCGATCTCTTCGGGGCCTGGGATGAACACTGACACTTTCCTTAAGGTAAGGCTTGATCGAGTCGTTCAAAGCGCGGCGCTTACGGCAGGATGCAAGTCATCAATTCTGTACGTTCGGCACGACACGGATTTTATTGTTGCCAAGAGCTATTTTGGCAAAGCTTCCAAACCCTGCGATCCTGACCAGTTCGAGACCCTGCTCGCCGCCATCGACCAAACCGATCAGGGCATCCTTCTGGTTGATGATCTGACAGATCCAACCGCGAACCTCTGTCAGTTCCTGCCACGATGGGACAATCAGGTTGCCCGGTTCGCGGCCTTGATCGCCATCAAGGATCATGACGGCCAAGCCCAGGGCGTGCTGGCCATCTGCGATCCCAAACCCAAGCCGGGCCTGAGCCCAGCTAAAATCTATGTTCTGCTATCGCTGGCGTTTCAGATCGCCGACAGCCTCACGCTCCACCGTCTTCAAGCAAACGAGGAATCGGGCTTCCAGGGAAATGAACGCCTGCGACTTTTGGAATCCGTTGTCGTGCACGCTAAGGACGCTATCTTAATTACAGAGGCCGAGCCGATCGATCTTCCCGGCCCGCGCATCGTCTATTGCAACGCGGCCTTTACCGAGGCCACCGGATATAGTGCCGAAGAGGTGATCGGCCAGACCCCCCGCATCCTTCAAGGCGTCGGCTCGGACCCTCAGAGCCGAGCCAAGATCCGTGCATCCCTGGCGCAGTGGAAGCCGATCGAAATTGAGATGCTGAACTACAAGAAGGACGGCGAGCCGTTCTGGGTGGAGCTCAGCATCGTTCCCGTCGCCGATGAGAAGGGCTGGTACACGCACTGGGTCTCGGTCCAGCGCGACGTCACCGATCGCAAAGCAGCTCATGAGGTTAAAACCCGGGCGCGGATGGCCGAAGCCAGCAACGAGGCGCTGCTTGTTCTGACGAACGACCTGCAGGTTGCGCTCGAAGCGGCCGAGGCGGCCAACGTCGCCAAGTCGCAATTCCTGGCCAATATGAGCCACGAGATTCGGACCCCGCTCAATGGCGTGCTTGGCATGACCCAAGCGCTCTGGGCCGATGATTTGACGCCCACACAGCGCGAACGCGTCACCATCATCCGAGAGTCCGGCCAGTCCCTGCTCGCGGTTCTGAATGACGTCTTGGATCTTTCCAAGATCGAGGCCGGGAAGATGGAACTGGAGTTCGCCCTCTTCGATCTGGAGGAAGTCGCCAGGGGGGTCTGCGGCGCCTTTACCGAACAGGCGAACCGCAACGGTCTGTCCTTTGGATTGACGGTTTCGGCCGCCGCCGGGGGTAGGTGGCTCGGCGATTCCGTCCGGCTAAAGCAGATCCTCTACAATCTCATATCCAACGCCCTGAAGTTCACGGCCGTGGGCGAGGTCATGGTGTCCCTGGACATCAACGTTACGGGACATCTCGTCCTGACGGTCAAGGACACCGGGATTGGGATCGCCGACGACAAGGTCAAAGCGTTGTTCTCCAAGTTCTATCAAGCCGACAGTTCAATGACGCGGCGGTTTGGCGGGACGGGCCTGGGGCTCTCGATCTGCCGCCAGCTCTGCGAACTCATGGGCGGATCGATTACCGTCGCCAGCAAGATAGACCGCGGCTCGACCTTCACTGTCGAACTGCCGCTGGAACACGCTCCCAATTTGGGAACGGCCGCGCATGAGACGTCGGGCGAGCCAGACGTGATGCCGTCTCACCTCGGCCGACTGCGCGTGCTGGCGGCCGAGGACAACAGCACCAATCAGCTGGTGTTGCGCGCACTCCTGCAGGCCTTCGACATCACGCCCGTGATTGTCGAACATGGCGGGCTGGCTGTAGAAGTCTGGAAGAAGGCGCCCTTCGACGTTATCCTGATGGATATCCAGATGCCGGAAATGGACGGGGTCACGGCCACTCGAATAATCCGGGCCGAGGAAGTAAGTCGGGGCCTGTCACCTATCCCCATCATCGCCGTTTCCGCCAACGCCATGAAACATCAAATCGCCGAGTACCTCGCGGCGGGCATGAGCGGTCATCTGGCCAAGCCTCTCGACATCGCGCTTCTCGCCGAGGCGCTTTCTCTGATTGAGGCGGCACCTGAAATCGGACAGGCGACTAACGTGGAACCGGCCTTTTTGAAGGACGGACTTTATGGCCGGGAATCCGAAGCGGTATTCGGCTGATTTCAAGGCCAAGGTGGCGATGGATGTGGATCGGGGTCGAAATCGGACCCCATCGAGCGGCAGCCTCGGTGGTTGAATTCGCTATATAGCGATACGTTCGCGCGCACGCTGACAGGCGTCTGTCGGGACCCCATATCGCCCCGCAATATTAAGCGCTTTCAATATGTTATTTCATATCGGGTGGGGTCTCTCCTTCAACGCCGATCAACAACATTATCCTCATCCGCGGCCTGCGCTGCGTTCAGTGGAGACAAATTCGCATTAAAGTGACAGTACCGGATCCCAAACGATTCAATCAGGTCGCCAAATGCTTTAGAACTCCCGGCCGAACTTCCGTCGTTGCATCGTCACGCTCCTTCTCCACGAACTCCCTATCTTGGTGTCCAAGAGGCTGGGTG
>NZ_JAFCVJ010000064.1:0-2744 GCF_049896985.1 Brevundimonas sp. SL161
CAAACACAGCCGACGACTGGCTACCCGATACGACAAGACCGCCGACAGCTTCCTCGGCTTCGTCGTCGTCGCATCCATCCGACTGTGGATCAGACACTTTGTCCACACCACCTAGGACTTTCTCGGTCCCGGGCCGGAACACGGGCTACTGAAACCCGAAGTGTTTGGCCGTCAGATATTTAGGTTGGATAAGCGCCAGAAGCGGACTTCGGGAGCCATCTTGAAAGGCGACATTCAGATTTGCTGGGAGGCTCGCTCCCGCACCGATCGCTGATGGCTGTGTAAGCCTTCGCCGAAATACCCGCTTTGCCGAGCCCGCCTCTGCCTATTGATTCGGGCCCAGGTCCTGGTCGTGAACCACAGCCCCCCCTGGTAGCCGCGCAAGGCCGATGCCGCCGGGATGACTACGACGACGGTCGACACGCTCGACGACGAGGCCCGCCGCGAAGAGAGCGCCCGCATACTGTCGGGCGCCACGGTCATCTAGGAAGCTTGTGCGGCGGCGCGGTCGCCGATCGGCAAGGCCCGGTCCGCCTTGATGAAGTCCACAAAGGCGCGGAGCGGGGCCGGGACGTGGCGGCGACCGGGATAGTAGAGGAACGGCCCCGAGAATTCCTGCCACCAGTCGGGCAGGACAGGCTCCAGGGCGCCGCTGTCCAGATGCGGGCGCAGCCAGTCCTCGAACAGGAACACGACGCCTGTCCCTGCGATGGCGGACTGAACGATCACCTCGACGGCCGCGCCCAGGTTGACGATCAGGGGCCCGGGCGGATCAATCATGACGATCTCGCCGTCGCGCTCGAACTCCCAGGGCAAGAGGGCGCCGCTGGAGCCCCGGCCGCGCAGGCAGTCGTGTTGCAGCAGGTCGCGCGGTTGCTTGGGCTTGCCGCGCTGAGCGAGATAGGCGGGTGAGGCCGCGGCGGCGAACCTCTGGCGGCGTGGGCCGATGGGGACGGCGATCATGTCCTGGTCCAGCCGTTCTTCGTAGCGGATGCCGGCGTCGCAACCGGCGGCCAGCACGTCGACGAACCGCTCCTCGGCAACCAGTTCCAGCACAATGTCCGGATAGGCCTTCAGAAAGGCGGGCACGATGTCGGGCAGAACCATGATAGCAGCGCTAACCGGTACGTTCAGTTTCAGGGTACCCGCCGGCCGGTCGATCAAGGCTTTTATCGCGTCCAACGCAGCCTCGACCTCACCGATCGCGGGGCCGAGGCGGTCGAGCAGGCGACGGCCGGCCTCGGTAGGAACCACGCTGCGGGTCGTGCGGTTCAGAAGGCGCAAGCCCAACCGGTCCTCCAGCCGCCGAACCGTCTCGCTTAGGGCGGAGGCGCTGAGCCCTGTAGCCCGGCCTGCTTGTCGAAAGCCGCCCGCGCGCGCCACCGCGACGAAGGCGTTCAGGTCGCCGAGGTCCGCCGCCATTGTTCGTTTTTCCGCACAGCCTGTTCTGATTGCCTCGACTTATCGCACGAAAGCGAGAGGCGCACATAGGCTTCACCAGACGAGGAGATCTCCAATGACAACGCTCGACAAAGCCGGAACCTTCACCCTGGGAGACCGCACGGTCCGCCGCATGGGCTATGGCGCGATGCAGTTGGCGGGACCCGGCGTGTTCGGTCCGCCGCGCGACCGCGAGGGCGCCGTCGCCGTGCTGCGCGCCGCGGTCGAGGCTGGGGTCAATCACATCGACACCTCGGACTTCTACGGCCCGCACCTGACCAACCAGATCATCCGGGAGGCCCTTCACCCGTATGCCGACGACCTGACGATCGTGACCAAGATCGGGGCGCGACGGGATGGGACCGGGGCTTGGCTGCCGGCCATGTCGGCGGCGGAACTGACCAGCGCGGTGTCCGACAATCTGCGGAACCTCGGTCTGGAGGCGATGGACGTCGTCAACCTGCGCATCATGGGGTCGGGCGACGGCCATGGACCGGGCGAGGGGTCGATCGCCGAACCCCTGTCGACCCTAGTCGATCTGCAGAAACAGGGCCTGGTTCGCCACATCGGTCTCAGCACCGTGACCCCGACCCAGATCGCCGAGGCGCGGGGCATGGCCGAGATCGTCTGCGTGCAAAACCTCTACAACCTCGCCCACCGCGAGGATGACGCCATGGTGTCCGATCTTGCCCAAGCAGGCATCGCCTATGTGCCCTATTTCCCCCTTGGCGGGTTCACGCCGCTGCAATCCGGCGCCCTGTCGGAACTCGCGGCCGAACTGGGGGCAACGGCGATGCAGGTGGCCCTCGCCTGGCTGCTGCAACGCTCGCCCAACCTGTTGCTGATCCCCGGCACCTCGTCGGTCAGCCACCTGAAAGAAAACCTAAAGGCGTCCGATCTTGTGCTGTCGGCGGAGGCCGTGGCGAGGTTGGATCGGATCGGCGCGGGCTAACCCTTCCCGAAGGGTGAGTGGGACAAAACAGTCTCTTTGGGCGCAGAAGGCGGAAATTTTTGAAACCCGCTGTGAGTCAGGATCGGACATCCCCCTCCCCCCGCTTTGCGCCTAAGCCCCATTCCCGGAAGGGTTCCCGCTTGGGTGTGAAGATAACAGGATCGTTGACCATCGCCGACCCAAACGGCGTCTTGACCCGCCGGCCAAAGCCTCGCCGAAACAACGGTGCGACAGTCTAGGTGATGTGGACAAAGTGGATTCCCAAATCAGCTGATCGCTGATTCAAGGCTGTTCTTTGCGGAGAGCAGCCATGGTTCGTGGTTTGATGTCGGATGCGGAGTGGGCGTTCTTC
>NZ_JAFCVJ010000065.1:0-2638 GCF_049896985.1 Brevundimonas sp. SL161
GGCCAGCGACGGTTCGCCGCCGCACTACAGGCCGGACAGATGGCAGCATCCGACTACGTGTCAGAAACTCCCGAATTCACTCTTGCGCTGAAGGGGGCGTCCACAGATGGTTAGCGGACGTCGGCGTCCGTTGGCCGGTTCCCCTAGGCAACCGCGTCCCGCGCAAATGTGTTCTTATCCAGACAAGGAAGAAAATTGCCATGGAGCGCCATAAGGGGATCGAAGCATTATCGGCATTCGTTGGGCGCTGGACTGCGCGGGGGACCTCCTATGGCGGGACCGATCAGTCTGGGGACGACCCTAAGGGAAACGGTGAACCATGGCTTAGCGTCCACGAAGGCTCTTGGCACACAGGACGATTCTTCTTGGTCCAGGACGAGAAGGCCGACATCGCCGGGGACCGGTTCGACACCCTGAGTGTGATGGGCGTCGATGAAGACGGCGGCTATTTCGCGCGCTCGTTCGAGAATCATGGATTCTATCGCGACTACCGGGTCGAACGTGATGGCGACAAGTGGACCCTGTCTGGCGATACGGAGCGCGCGACCATCATCTTTCAGGACGAGGGACGAACCCAGGTTTTGGTTTGGGAGTGGAAGCGCGACGGGGCCTGGCTACCGCTCTGTGACCGAACCGCATCGAAAATAGAGTGACCCAACTGTCTGACGGCGATGTCCCGAGAGCAGACAGGCTGAGCGACCGCCATGGGTCGAGAGCTGACCGTCACCCGCGGGTGGGAAGCCGACATTCGCAGATTCGCCCCAGCGTCGTCGACTAAGCGCGTGCCGGAACCACTGCAGTCCCGGCGAGCAAACCTCCGTCAAGGTTGAGTTCCGACCCGGTCATGTAGGTTGCCTCGTCGGAGGCGAGCATCACGGCGAGAGCCGCGACCTCTTCAGGTCGGCCGAACCTTCGCATAGGTGTGTCACTAACAAGCTCGGCCATACGGTGTTCGCGTTCTGACCCAACGCCCAGCATCGGCTCCCACATGGGGGTCAGGATAGCGGCGGGGTGAATGGAATTGCAGCGGATGGCGAGGCCTTGCCCGGCACAATAGAGCGCCACCGTCTTGGTGTGGTTTCGGATCGCCGCCTTCGACGACGCATAGGCCGCCGCGCCGGGAATGCCGACGAGACCCGAGCGGGATGACAGGTTAATGATTGAGCCTTCGCCTGTAACTCGCATGGCCCGGATGCCGTGCTTGCAGCCCAGGAAGACCCCGTCGAGGTTGGTTTCATGGACCTTTCGCCAGTCTGCGAGGCTGGCATGCTCGGGGTCATGCGCCGCGGGGCCGGCCTCGAAGCCGGTTACGCCCGCGTTGTTGACGATGACGTCGATCCGCCTGTGGGCATCAAGCAGGGTATCGATGACCGCTTCCCAGTCGGTCTCCTGACGCACATCCAAGTGACGATACGTGGCGTGAGCGCCCAGTTCCGCAGCTAGCGTTTGGCCCGAAGCATCGTTGATGTCTGTCAGACACACGATGGCACCTTCGGCGACGAAGGCGCGTGCGATCGCCTCACCGATCCCCTGCGCAGCGCCGGTGATCAGAGCGACCTTTTCCTTGAGTCTGTTCATCCGCCCCGCCTCGATATTGGCCCGGGCAATACTTCGTCAGGAGGACACACTGCAATGTCCGCTTTGGGTGGTGGGCTCAACCGGTGGCCGCAACACGCTAACTTTTCTTTGGAGAGGGAGCGTGGGCGATGAAGCAGCGGCGGCGGATTTACTATTCGGCGGCCCAGCGGGCTGAAATCTGGGATCGTTGGAAGGCCGGTGAGTCGATGAGTTCGATCGGGCGACGTTTTGATCGAGAGTCCTCGCCGGTGTTTTCGGTGCTTTCGCCGACGGGCGGCATCCGACCTCCAGACTGGAAGCGGGCCTCTCAGGCGCTCAGCCTCGTCGAGCGGGAGGAAATCTCCAGCGGTCTCAACACTCGCTGCTCGCTGCGTGGGATCGCCCGGATGCTGGGTCGATCACCGTCGACGATCAGTCGCGAGGTGCTGCGCAATGGCGGGCCGGATCGTTATCGCGCGGCGCGGTCCGACCAGACGGCCTGGGACCGGGCCCTGCGTCCCAAGCGGTGCAAGGTGGCTTGCCGACCCGGCTTGGCGCGGACAGTATCCAACAAGCTGCGGCGGAATTGGTCGCCCGAGCAGATCGCCTGTTGGCTCAAGCGCACCTGGCCGGGGGAGTTGCACAATCAGATGTCGCACGAAATCATCTACCGCAGCCTGTTCATCCAGATTCGAGGCGTTCTGAAGAAGGAACTGCTGGAACACCTAAGGGCCCGGCGGACCCTCCGCCGCTCAAGGCGCGCCACCCTGAAGCGGAACGGCCTCGGCCGGATCAAAGACGCCGTCTCCGTCAGTGAACGTCCCGCCTCCGTCGAAGATTGCGAAGTGAAGTGTCACTGGGAAGGCGACCTGATCGGCGGATCCCGGAACAGCTACGTCGCCACCCTGGTCGAGCGTCGCTCGCGCTACGTGATGCTGGTCAGCCTTGAACGCCGATCAACAATCACGCCGCTGATCGGGAAGCTCAGTGGGTCGGGCGTTCCGGCCCGTCCCGGGCGTCGCGGGTTCTGATCCAGGAATAGAGCATCGAGCCGCCGATCAGGGCGAGGGTCGCGATCAGG
>NZ_JAFCVJ010000066.1:0-2465 GCF_049896985.1 Brevundimonas sp. SL161
CACGGGTGATGTTCGAGTTCAAACGGCTGGTTGAGGCCAATATGAACGATCTGGCCGAACTGTTGTCGGCCGAGCACGGCAAGGTCGTCGCCGACTCCAAGGGCGACATCCAGCGCGGTATCGAAGTGATCGAGTTCGCCTGCGGCATCCCTCATGTCCTGAAGGGCGAATACACCCACGGGGCCGGCCCCGGCATCGACGTCTATTCGATGCGCCAGCCTCTGGGCGTCGTCGCGGGCAGGCCGAAATAGGCGCAGGTTTCCCCAATCACCATCGGTAACGAGAATTACAGGGCGTCATAGTTCAGGGAATCCAGCCATCGCCAGCTGATGTACCAAGCACCGACTGTGAGGCTGACGACTGCGAAAAATTGATACAGGCTCTCGATCACCAGGGAATTTTCGAGCGGCTGTGGAGGCCGCCGATTCTCGAACTTGGTGGAGTAGAAATCAAGCGGTTTTGCCACGATCCGTTACTTGCACTCTGGTCGTCGCGTGCGGTCCGGCCGCGGGGCCGAGGGCGGCAGGCCACCCGGAACTTGGATACTGTCTGATCTTGCTCCTATCAGTCGAGCGTGCCGCCAGCTACCGTCACGTGGTGTTCTCTGTCGTCGAACCGCTGGAGCCGTTTCACGGAATGGCGCTTAGGCGAAAAGCGGGCAGGGCGGGAATGACCGGGTCTGACTCGCAGCGTCGGCGCGGAATATCCGCTCTTCAACATCGCTTCAAAGACCAACCTTCTGCCCGGGCCAAACCACGACGCCGTCAGAATTCGTCGCATTGACCGTAGCTGCAACGCGGCGTTCCTTCCCCCGCACAGGCAGGGGAAACACATGCTGAACCGACGTGGACTGATGGGAGCGGCGCTTGTGGGGATAGGCCTCGCAGGCTGTGGCGAGGAGGCGGCGTCGGAACCGCAGTTGGGGCCGGCGGGCGACGGATCCCCGCCGCCCTTGCCCGAAAGACTGGCCGCGACGCTCGGCGCGCTTGTGAACGGCTCCGGAAGCGTCGGCGGGGTGGTCGTGGCTGCCCGCCACGGTGAGCCCGCCGGGGTCTTTGCCTGGGGCGACGCCCGACGCTCCCCGCGCCGACCGGTTACGCCAGAAACCCTGTTCCACATCGGCTCGAACGGCAAGTTCATCACGGGCGTAGCGGTGCTCCAACTTGTGCAGGCGGGCAGGATCGCTCTGAGCGATCGGCTTGGCGCCCATGTGACGGGTCTGCCCTCCGTGCTGGCCCAGACGCCGATCGCGAACCTGCTGCACCAGACCACGGGCCTGCCCGACTATCTGGATCAAGTGGAGGACTGGTCCGAACCGGTCAGCCGTCGGATGATCTTCGATGCGGTGTCAGAGGGCCGCGACTTCGAGCCCGGCGAGGCCTGGGCCTATTCCAACACCAACTATTTCGTTCTCGGCTGGCTGATCGAGGCGGTCAGCGGAATGACCTATGCCGACTATGTGCGCGAGCGCGTATTCGCCCCCGCCGGCCTTCCCTTCGCGCGCCCGGACGCGTCCGGGACCGACATCGCCGCCCGCGCGCAGGGCTTCACCCTGAACGGTGACGAACTGTCCAAGGCTGACCAGATGGAGGACGAGATGAGCCGCGCGGCCGACGGCGGCGTCCTGTTCTGCGCTCTGGACTGGGCCCCCTGGTGTCGAGCCCTCGCTGCCTCGACCCTGATGTCACCTGAGACCACAGCCCTGGCCTGGCAGCCCGGGAGCCTCCGCACCGGCCGCGCCGCGCCTTACGGAGCCGGTGTCTTTCTGGAGCGGTGTCGCGGTCAGGCGCTCCACCACCACACCGGGTCGGTGCCCGGGTTCGTCTCCCAGACGATGGCGTTCGGCGGATCAGGCATCCAGGTTCTGGCTGTCTGCAACACCGACGAGGACGGTGAACCGCCGCTGGAGGACCTGGCCCTCGCCATAGCCGAGGGGCTCGCCCCCGGCTCGACCTATTTGACCCAGCCCGTGATGGCCGAGGACGCCCGGACCGCCCTCTTGCGCCGCGCCTTTCGCCGCGCTGACGCCGATCTGCCTGACAGCCTACTGGCATCCGAGATCATCGCCTCGGGCGGCGAGACAGCCCCGTCATGGGGCGTACGGCGCGGACACGTCTTCGCACCGGTCGAGCGCTGGTCAGCCACTGGAGGCGAGATGGTCCGGTATCGGTGGGTCGGCGACAACGGGGAAAGAGGCCACATCGTTGTCGGCTGGACCGAGGACGACGAGGTGTTCTGGATCTACTGATCCGCAGGGGCCGCGCGTCGCTGGTGGCGGTCAGGGAACTCCCGGCGCCATTTCACGGAATGGAGCTCAGACGAGGCGATGGGGCCAACGTCTGCTTTGGGTGGCGGGCTCAACTGATCGCTGCAACACACGCGGCGAAGGTCTCCGCTGGCGTCCGATAGAGCAAGGTCTTTCTGGGCCGTTCATTGAGCTGCCGGGCGATGGCGTTTAGCTGGGG
>NZ_JAFCVJ010000067.1:0-2415 GCF_049896985.1 Brevundimonas sp. SL161
AGACTGACATCGACCCAAATGAGACCTCGGTGATGACGGTGCGGGATAGACGCTCGGCTTTCCAGCTCTCAGGCCTGGCAGGAGAGAAGTTTCATTGGATGGACGGGGAACAACGGATACCCGGCTGCGCTATGGCTGAGCTTGAGCAAGAGCTTAGGCTTGTTTTCCGGCCGACCAATCCAGCCCCCCTTCCAGGTCGGTCGGGAAACTGAGACCTCTCGCGGGAAGTGGGTCTTTTGGCCTGCGGTCGCCGCTGCTCCTTGTCCGGTCACCGAACCTGATTTTGGCCAAGTCCGCTGCTGTGTCGGCGAGACCCGCTGTTCTGAGCGGTGGTTGAGCGTCTGTCTCGATGACGAATTCTGGCGTATCAAGATCATTCTTTCCAACCGGAGGCCCGCATGGCCGACACCGATCATTCCGCGCTTCTGGCCATGACCACGGGCATCGTCGCTAACTTCGTTGCCAACAATCGGGTGAGCCCGGATGAACTGCCCGGATTGGTCACGATGGTGCACGGATCGCTCAGCCGCCTCGGTGGCGATCCAGAGCCAGTTGAAGCGGAAGCGCCGGCGCGACTGACGCCTTCCGCGATCCGCAAGCTCATACAACCTGACGGCATCGTCAGCCTGATCGACGGACGAAAGTTCAAGTCGATGAAGCGACATCTCTCGCTCCAGGGCTACACCCCGAAAAGCTATCGGGAGCATTTTTCCTTACCGAAGGACTTCCCGATGGTGAGTCCCGAATATGCGGCTAAACGGTCGGCGTTGGCGAGGTCGATGGGCTTGGGAGTAGGCGGGCGTCAGCCGAAGAAGGCTGAGATGGCGACGAAACCGGCGCGGAAGGCGAAGACCCCGAAGTCGTGACGACGTCTAAATCGGACTGGCTGCTGGAGGAGGCCTCGCGGTCTTCTCCGTCACGTTGACTGCGTTGGCGAACGTCCGTTTTTCGGCCTGATGTCAAAGACGCATGTCGACCCTAAACGGGCGTTGGCGACGTCCGCTTCGGAAACACCATTGGCAGATTGCCCCGGTCCCGCTTTAAATGATGGATGAGAAAAACTCAGCTTATGGGCCGTCTCGCCGCCGAATATCCGCATCTCGGCACGGAGGGGGCGCGGCGAGTAGTTGAGACGATCTTGGGCAACATCGAAACCGCCCTAGGTCAAGGTAGGCGGATCGAACTGCGAGGCTTTGGGATATTCACCCCACGTATCGTTGCTGAGCGACCGGCTAGGAACCCACGGTCGGGGGAGGCAGTCATCGCGCCAGCCGCCACGAGCACAACTTTTCGAGCGGGAAAGCGACTTAACGAGCGTCTGAACCAATCAGTCACCTTTGATTGACGGCTATCCGCCTTCCTAGCGGTGTTTTCTCAAAGCCTGTCCGCTTCCGGATCGGATGTCGCTGACCGTTTCCGACGGGGGGCTCAAGCGGTGAACGCAACACGCTACCTTACCGACGCTCGGAAAACCGGGCTGAGGCCTCACTCTTCTCGATTCCGCCCCCAGCCATATTGGGACCGGCTTTCAACCGTGACTCGCGTTCTGTTGATCGGGGACAACCTTCTCCATGGCCTCGTTCATCGCAGCAAATAAATAGGGTCTCGGCGGTGATCGGCTTGGCGAGGTGGACGTCAGCGCCCGCAGTCCGGCTGGCCTCGACATGTTCCCGCATCGCATTTGCTGTCATCATTACGATCGGAACGTCCCGGCAGTTTGATGAAGACGCTCGGATCTTCTGCACAGCGGTGAGGCCGTCCATGACCGGCATCTGCATGTCCATTAGAATGATATCGAAGTGCGAAGCCAAGGCGGCGTCCACGGCCTCTTGTCCATCGACCACACTCACGACGTCGGCCATTCCAGACAACATCAACTCGGCCACCTTACGGTTCGTCGGGTGGTCATCGGCGATGAGCACCCGCAGTGGGCGATCCGGGGATTCGACGGTCGTAGCCATCGAGCCTGCCTGTTCCGGAGCACTGACGGACTCCAGCGGAAGCTCGAACCAGAAGGTCGACCCCCGTCCTGGTTCGCTCTCGCAATCCAGAGTGCCATCCATGGCTTCCGCCAGACTCCGACAGATAGACAGGCCAAGTCCGGTTCCACCGAACTTGCGGGTGATCGTCTCATCCGCCTGTTGAAACCTGCTGAACAGCCGGTCCCGGAATTCCGGCGGAAAGCCAATCCCCGTGTCCGATACGGAGAACCGCATCAGCCCGCTTTCGGATTTTCCAACCGAAAGGACAATTTTTCCCGCTGATGTGAACTTGGCGGAGTTGCTGAGAAAATTACCTAGGTGGTGTGGACAAAGTGTCTGATCCACAGTCGGATGGATGCGACGATGACGAAGCCGAGGAAGCTGTCGGCGGTCTTGTCGTATCGGGTAGCCAGTCGTCGGCTGTGTTTGAGCT
>NZ_JAFCVJ010000068.1:0-2296 GCF_049896985.1 Brevundimonas sp. SL161
CACCAGCCGCGTCTCGGCGTCCGCGTGCCTGGCGAACGATGACAGGACCTCCGCCAGGAAGGCGGTGTTGTCGGCATAGTGGGAGTAGCGCAGCAGCTGGGCATCGCCCTCGCGCTGCAAGCAGGCCAGGAAAAATGGGCCCCGCGCGCGGATCACCTGGGCGTCCGACTCTGTCCTGGACCGGAAGGCGAGCTGCAGATAGCGCCGCACATGGCCCACGAACTGCAGCCAGGGCGACTGGGTGTAGGGATAGACGTAGCGGCGGAACACCAGACGGCCCAGCGGCTGGGCGGCGTGATACAGGCTGATGTTGATGACGTGGTGCGGCAGGATCCTGCCCACCGGCCGGGTCGGCAGCATTTCGGGGATCGGGGGATCATAGGCCTTGCGGTCGCGCGGCAGGCCCGACGAGGCGTTGACCCCGTTCTCCTCGACCGTGATCCAGTCTGGACGGAAGTAACCATTTTCCAGCACCCAGACCCGCAGCGGATGGGCGCTTTGCGCCCAGCCGCTGTCGTTCGCGCCACGGGCGCCCCCTGCTTGAGCGGCAGGTTGGTCAGAGTCCGACGAAGACCGAGCGGTCGCCAGGGCCTCGGCGCGCAGGGCCTTGAGCTTCCTGGCCTGGGAGAGGACGCCCTGGTTGTAGGGTCCGCCCTCGCCGAACACGATTACGTCGGTCAGGCCCTGGTCCTGGACCAGCCTGGCCAGCCGGGCGGGCCAGCGGCGGACGTCGCCGGTGTAGGGCTGGGCTCCCGAACGCCGCCAGTAAGCCGCGTCCCCCGCATTGAACAGCATCCGAGCCACGGAGGCGCCCTCGGCCGTCAACTGTTCCGCCAGCATCCGGCCGAACGGACCGAACGGCGCCGTCACGATCAGGAACCGGCGGCCGGCCAGCGACTGGCCGGGGGCGTAACGGCCCAAGGGCACCGGGGAGGCGGCCGTGGGGGAAACGGCTTGGGGGACGAGCACGCGCGCGGGCCGGCGCGCGCGGACGGGCACCTCGCGGGAGGGAGCCGCCTCGCGGGGCGAGACCTCGGCCCCGTCGGGAGCCTGCCTGGAGGTGATGCGGACGTCCGCCATGGTCAGGACCGGTTCACGCGAAGACTTCGGGACGCGGTCGAGGCGCTGAGCACCCGGGCGAGGCCTGCCCTGCGGATCCGCCGACGCTCTCGAACGAGAGGGGGACGGTTCCGTCGCGGAGCGGGCGAGAGGCTCGGAGCTCTGACATGGGGGCCTTTGTCGCCGCCCCTGCATCGCGGATCAACCGACTTGTCCAAAAAAGCGAGCGCCGCTGGTCGAAGTTCGCGAAATCGTTCAATCCCCTTGGCGGCCCGAACCGTCCTGAAAGGAGGCCGGAGCGGGCGTGCGGAGACGGGACGTCCTCTGGTGCGAGCTAGTGGGCGCGGCGCCCAGAAACGCAAAACCGCCGGCCTCCCGAAGGGGAGAACCGGCGGCTCAGCATGCGGAATCATGAGACGTGGGAGAGAGGGGACCTGCGGTCCCGGCTCCGGAGGTCGCGAACGACCCTTGGCCTCCTCGGATCGTGGACGATCCTTCGACGCCCCCCGACGTCTTCCAGTCAGCTTGGCGGGATCCCGATCCCTCGCGGGACCGGGATCCTTTCCAGGCGTCCTAGAAGTTGATGCCGATGGTGGCGCGACGGTTCAGAGGCTCGCGAACGCCGTCGGCGGTCGGACGGGCCAGGCTGGTTTCACCCTTGCCGTCGAGAGCGATGACGCCGCCGGCGACGCCTTGAGCGACCAGGGCGTCAGCCACGGTGCGCGAGCGACGGTTCGACAGGCCCACGTTATAGGCGGCCGAGCCGGAGGTGTCGGCGTAGCCGACGACCAGCACGCGCGTCGGACGACCCGACTTGGCGTAGTTGGCGGCCTGCGTGACCACCGAACGGGCTTCAGCCGTCAGGTCCGAGCGATCCCAGTCGAAGTACACCACGAACTCACGCGCGACCGGAGCCGGCGGAGGCGGGGGCGGCGGCGGCGGGGGCGGGGGCGGCGGGGGAGGCGGGGGAGGAGGCGGCGGCGGCGGGGGCGGCGGCGGCGGAGCGTCGGCGGCGCCGAAGGCGTAGCGCAGACCCAGGGTCACCGTGTGGCTCTCGTCGTAGTCGCCATCGAACGTGCCGTAGTTGTTCACGGCCGCCGTGGAGTTCGTGAACGTCTTGAACTCCATGTCGCCCGTCAGATAGCGGTACGTCAGGTCGATGTTGGCGCGGTCGCCGATCGCATAGCTCAGGCCCGCCAGGGCTTGCGCCGCGAACTTGGTCGAGCTGTCGTCAGCC
>NZ_JAFCVJ010000069.1:0-2084 GCF_049896985.1 Brevundimonas sp. SL161
ATCACGCCGCTGATCGGGAAGCTCAGTGGGTCGGGCGTTCCGGCCCGTCCCGGGCGTCGCGGGTTCTGATCCAGGAATAGAGCATCGAGCCGCCGATCAGGGCGAGGGTCGCGATCAGGGACCACTGCGGCTCGAGGTAGGGCACCAGAGCCTCGCCGGTCATGTCCTTCCACGCCTTGTAGAGGCCGAAGTTCCAGATGATCTTGACCCCGATCAGAACGAGCACCAGCGACAGTCCGTACTTCAGATACTTGAAGCGGGCGACGGCCTCCGCGAGCATGAAATACATCGATCGCAGGCCCAGGATCGCGAAGATGTTGGAGGTGTAGACGACGAAGGGGTCCTTTGTGACGGCGAAGATCGCCGGCACGGAATCGACCGCGAAGATGACGTCCACGACCTCGACCATGACCAGGGCCAGGAACAGCGGGGTCGCGAACAGCACGAGCCGACCCGAGCCCTTGGGATCGGGCCGCTTCACCAAGAAGTTGTGGTTCTCGATCGTGTCGGTGACGTGCATCCGCTTCTTGAGGAACTTCAGAACCGGATTCTGGTGCAGATCCATCTCGTGATCGCCGCCGAAGATCATCTTCCAGCCGGTGAAGATCAGGAAGGCGGCGAAGATGAACAGAACCCAGGTGAACTCGTTTACGATCGCTGCGCCCAGTGAGATAAAGATCGCCCGAAAGACGATCGCACCCATGATGCCCCAGAACAGAACACGGTGCTGGTACTGGCGCGGGACCGCAAAGAAGGTGAAGATCATCCCGATGACGAAGATGTTGTCGAACGCGAGAGCAGTCTCGAGCAGATAGCCCGTGAAATACTGCAGAACGGCTTGCTGATTGAGATTGTCAGGGCTCATGTAGTAGCGCGCATCGGGCTCATACACGAAATAGACATAGGCCCCGAACGCGATGGCGATGGAGGCGAAGGACGCCCACATCGCGGCCGACTTCCTGGCCGATACGACGCCATCCTTGTTGTTCACGACCCCGAGGTCGATCCACAGCAGGAAGCCGATGAAGGCCAGGAAGGCGATCCAAAGCCAGATCGGCTGACCCACATAGGTCGCAGCCAGAAACGGAAGGGATTCAAACATCCCGCACCCCTGAATAATGAAAATGGCGCTGCGTTACGCCGTCCATGCGGGGATCCGACATCGCAGCCGACGCCTCGGCTGCCAGAGGGGCCCGGACCCGTGGAGGGGCGGTAATGAAGGCAGAGTCGCACCGCGTCAACAGATGGCGCAGCATTTGACGAGAGCGGGTAAGGTTTTGGTATCTCTGATCCAGTGATTGCGGCCGTCATGGCGAGCGATTCTCTGTTGGCCCCGCGACGCAGTCTGTTAAGGTCGACCTGGCGAACCTTTCAGGCCTCTCATAATACTTGGTCATCAGCGGCATAAGCACTTCTTATTGGCGCGGCTGGCGTCAGAAGTGCAGCGTGTGTGTGCGGCCCGGGCCCCTCTGACGATCGATGTCGATCGTGATGTCGGATCGCATCGGGTGCGCTCGATGACGGGGTCCGGCTGTTAATCCCCCATCGAACCGACGGCTTCGGCGTCGAGCGCTCCCCTTCAGAGAAGGAGAGGCTCCATGTCTATCGTGTTGGCGCACCGGCTACGGGGATTTCATTCCCTGCTGGAGATGGCGCTGAGGGACGAACGGGCGCGACCGCGACCCGACGATCGTACCGTCACGAGCATCAAGAAGAAGAAGCTGGTCATCAAGGACCGGCTCGCCGTCTTCGACGGCCGCCAGATGCCGTCCGCGTCGCACTAGCGACCAGAAGGGTCGGCGGCTTTCCCCGGTCGCCGACCCCGATCGCTTCCCAACATCATTTTGCGTCGCCGTCCGCCGGCGACAGACGCGAGGTCCCGATGCCACGATCAAACAGATTACTGAGACGACGCGCCCCGATCGACCGGGACGACGTCTGGACCCCCGGCGACGTCATCCAGATGGACGCCGTCGTCGCAGGCTGCGCCATGGTGGCCCAGGCCGACGGTTGGGTCACGCTCAACGAACGGACGCGTATGATCGATCGAATGCGCAACTCCCCCGCCATCGCCTTCTTCGGCG
>NZ_JAFCVJ010000070.1:0-2066 GCF_049896985.1 Brevundimonas sp. SL161
CCTGCGTCGAGGACCGCGCCGTCCCCGGCCACTGGGAAGGCGACCTGATCGGCGGATCCCAGAACAGCTACGTCGCCACCCTGGTCGAGCGTCACTCGCGCTACGTGATGCTGGTCAAGCAAGGCTAACGATCACAACGACTACCAAGAAAGGCCGCACAATCAACGACTCTATTTGTTGCGCATTGGGGTAGCCCATCACGTGTTGATCGACCACGCCGCCAATCAAGCCACACCCCACAAGAGCAACTCCAAACCAAAGGAGTGCCGCGATAGCTGCGAGGACGTTAGCGGTGCGCATCCCTGACCTTACCAGACACCGGCATCAAAGTCCGGATTGGGTCGGGATCGGTCAAAGCCTATCAAGCGGAAAGCGGACATTGGAGCAGCGCGCCGGAAGCGGACTTCGCCAAGGTCGGTTCGGGTGGTGAGCAGACATTGGAGCAGATCACCGCCACTCCCTCGGGACGATTTGATGTCTCCGTTAATCAGAAATGAGAAGACCGAGTGCTTGGGTCATCTCGATGAACGACGGTCGGAGAACTATTTTGGATTCTGGGTCAGAAAAACCAACCGTCCACTCGCCCCTGTCCGCGGAGTGGTCTTCGCTGGACGTCCGTGGGCTGGATCTGTCTCTGTCGGGATCACTCGAGGCGATGGTCAGGCTTGCCGAGCGAACTCATCCTGGCTGCGTGGCCAGCATCACGCTCGTGGACTCGGCCGAGGAGCGTCTTCTTCTGGGGGCGGCTCCAAGTCTGCCGGACATCTACAACCAGACGATCAGCGGGTCCGCCGTCGGCCCGGACGCCAACCCATGCGGCACGGCGGCCTTCGGCAACTACCTGGTCGTTGTCGAGGATATTCAGTCTGACCCGCTGTGGGCCAAGTTCAAATCCTTCGCGGCAGAGTTGGGTCTGCGGGCGTGTTGGTCGCAACCCATCCGGGGCCAGGCTGGGCAAGTCCTGGGGGTAATCGCGTTCTATCACTGTGATCCTCGCTTGCCGACAGGCGAGCAGATTCGATCCATTCAGAACTTCTCGGTCCTGGCGGCAACCGTCATCGAAAAGCACGCCGAAAAAGCAGCGAAGGTCGAGGTTGAGCAGCGCCTGTCAAAAACGTGTTTGCGCCTGAGCGAGCTGGAGGATCACGCCCGAGCGCACCAGCGTTCGGTCGCGAAGAGAGAAGAGTTCTATGGGGCGATCATGGAAATGATGCCGGCCCTGCTAGTCGTGAAGGAGGCCCGCACGGGCAAGTTTGTCCTCATTAATCGAGCGGCTGAGGTCGCCACGGGCCTGTCGTCGGCCGAGGCCCTAGGCAAGACAGTTCATGACCTATTTCCCGCCGAAGAGGCGAAACGATCCTGGGACGAGGATCGGGAGGTCATTCTCAGCAAAGAGGTAAAGGTCGAGCAGGGCGCGCTGGTCACAACCCGGGATCGGGGCGAGCGCTATTGGACGACGAGGAAGACCGCGACCTTTGAGAACGGTGAACCGGCCTATATCGTCACCGTAAGCGAGGACGTAACCGAGCAGCACCAGCTGAATCTTGCACTCGAGGCCGCCTTGTGCGCCGCCGAGGCCGCTGGGCGTGCCAAGTCGGCGTTCCTGGCGAACATGAGCCACGAGCTTCGTACGCCCCTGAATGGGATTGTGGCGGCCTCGGACATTCTGACCCGAAAATGCAATCGCCGTGACCAGCTTGAACTGCTGGACATCATTCGCTCATCGTCCGCGACGCTGACGGCCTTGCTGGCCGATTTGTTGGACACAGCCAAGATCGAAGCCGGCGAACTCAAGATCAACAAGGAGGTATTTGATCTACGACAACTAGCGGAATTCAATCACGAAAAATTCAAACTGCAGAACATAAATGCAGGCGTAAGCTATGAACTCGCTATCGAAGAAAGCGTTGGCAGATTTTATTACGGAGATCCGCTGAGACTCCGTCAGGTCCTAGGTGATGTGGACAAAGTGGATTCCCAAATCAGCTGATCGCTGATTCAAGGCTGTTCTTTGCGGAGAGCAGCCATGGTTCGTGGTTTGATGTCGGATGCGGAGTGGGCGTTCT
>NZ_JAFCVJ010000071.1:0-1837 GCF_049896985.1 Brevundimonas sp. SL161
CCATGACCGACCCCGACCTGTATCCCGTTCCCGTCGAATGGGCCGAACGCGCCCATATGGACGCCGCCGCCTACGAGGCCGCGCGGCTCGCGGCGCGCGAGACGCCGGACGCCTGGTGGGCCGAACAGGCCGGGCGGCTGGACTGGATCACGCCGCCGACGATCATCAAGGACGTGTCGTTTCACAAGGACGACTTCCGCATCCGCTGGTTCGCCGACGGGGTGCTGAATGTCGCCTGGAACTGCGTGGACCGGCACTTGGCCGAACGCGCCGACCAGACGGCCATCCTGTTCGAGGGCGACGACCCGTCGGTCTCGGGCGCGATCACCTATGCCGAGCTGCACCGACAGGTGTGCCGCATGGCCAATGTGCTCAAGGCCCTGGGCGTGGTGAAGGGCGACCGGGTAACCATCTATCTGCCCATGATCCCGGCAGCGGCGGTGGCCATGCTGGCCTGCGCGCGGATCGGGGCCGTGCATTCGGTGGTGTTCGGCGGCTTTTCTCCCGACAGCATCGCCGGGCGGATCGAGGACTGCGGTTCGAAGCTGGTCATCACCGCCGACGAGGGCCTGCGCGCCGGCAAGCGGATCCCGCTCAAGGCCAATGTCGACGAGGCCCTGACCAAGGTGGCGGTCGAGACGGTGCTGGTCATCGCCCACACCGGCGCCGACGTGGCGATCGTCGAGGGCCGGGATGTGCGGTTCGAGGTCGCCGTCGCGACGGTCCCGGACGACTGCCCGTGCGAGCCGATGAACGCCGAGGATCCGCTGTTCATCCTCTATACCTCGGGCTCGACCGGCAAGCCCAAGGGCGTGCTGCACACCACCGGCGGCTATCTGTTCTGGGTCAGCTATACCCACGAGCTGGTGTTCGACTATCGGCCGGGCGAGGTCTTCTGGTGCACGGCTGACGTGGGCTGGGTCACCGGCCACTCCTATGTCGTCTATGGCGCGCTCTCGAACGCGGCCACGACCCTGATGTTCGAAGGGGTGCCCAACTATCCCGACAACCGCCGCTTCTGGCAGGTGGTCGACAAGCACCAGGTCGAGATCTTCTACACCGCGCCTACGGCCCTGCGGGCCCTGATGCGCGACGGCGACGGGCCGGTGAAGGCGTCCAGCCGCAAGAGCCTGCGCCTGCTCGGCACGGTCGGCGAGCCGATCAATCCCGAGGCCTGGCGCTGGTACCACGAGGTGGTCGGCGAGGGCCGGCTGCCGATCATCGACACCTGGTGGCAGACCGAGACGGGCGGGGCCCTGATCTCTCCCCTGCCCGGCGCGACCGACCTGAAGCCGGGGTCGGCGACCCGGCCCCTGCCCGGGGTGGAGCTGGAGCTGGTCGATGCGGACGGCGGCGTGCTGGAGGGTGCGGCGTCCGGCAACCTGTGCATCACCGACTCATGGCCGGGCCAGATGCGCACCGTCTGGGGCGATCACCAGCGCTTCTTCGAAACCTATTTCAGCGCCTATCCCGGCAAATATTTCACCGGCGACGGCTGCCGCCGGGATGAGGACGGCTATTACTGGATCACCGGCCGGGTCGACGACGTCATCAACGTCTCGGGCCACCGGATGGGGACGGCCGAGGTCGAGAGCGCCCTGGTCCTGCACGAAGACGTGGCCGAGGCCGCCGTGGTCGGCTTCCCCCACGACATCAAGGGCCAGGGCATCTACGCCTATGTCACCCTGAACAAGGGGGTCGAGCCGCACGACGACCTGAAGAAGGCCCTGGTCGCCCATGTCCGCAAGGAGATCGGCCCGATCGCCGCGCCCGACGCCATCCAGTGGGCCCCCGGCCTGCCCAAGACCCGGTCCGGCAAGATCATGCGGCGGATCCT
>NZ_JAFCVJ010000072.1:0-1700 GCF_049896985.1 Brevundimonas sp. SL161
GAGGAGTCTGGCAATGAAACGATCAATCACCCTGACGAGCGCGCTGGCGCTGACCCTGGCCATCTCGGGTGCCGCGATGGCGCAGAATGGCAACGGTAATGGCAACGGTAATGGCCGGGGCAACGGCAGTGGCGGGGGCGACAACGCCCAGCAGGAACGCCGCAACGGCAACGGTGGCGGAAATGCAAACCGGGGCGGCGGCAACGACAACCGGGGCGGCGATAACGGCCGCGGCAACGACCGCATGGAGCGGCAGGTCGAGGCCCGTATCCCCGACGTCGCCCGCGATATGGCGCGCGGTCAGGACCGGATGGAACGCGACGTCCGCCGCGAGGTCGAACAACGGGTCACGGTCGACAACGGCGTGGTCGTCCTGCGTCGCGAGGCCAATCGCGGGCTGATGAACGGGTGCCCGCCGGGGCTGGCCAAGCGTGACAACGGCTGTCTGCCGCCGGGACAGGCGCGTCAGATCGAACGGGCCCAGGATCCGTACAACCGCTACAACTATCTGTGGCGCACGCTGGGCGGCGACGGCGACTATCAGTATCGCGACGGCTACGTCTACCGGACCACGCCCCAGGGCGGGCTGCTGGGCTATCTACCCGTGCTGGGCGGCATCTTGTCGCCGGGCAATACCTGGCCCAGCCAGTACGCCTATCAGCAGCCGCCGCAGTCGCTGTCGCGATACTACGGCTTGAACGACGGGGCGCAGTATCGTTATGCCGACGGAGTGCTGTACCGCGTCGATCCGCAGACCTCTTCGATTGGCCAGGTCGCCGCCCTGCTGACCGGTCAGCAGTTCAACGTCGGCCAGCGTCTGCCCGCCGGCTACGACGTCTACAACGTGCCCTATGCTTATCGGAACCAATACGCCGACAGCGCCCAGAGCCAGTACCGCTACAACGACGGCTCCGTGTACCAGGTCGACCCCACCACACAGCTGGTGCGGGCCGTCATCCAGCTTTTGACCTGAGGGACCGATGCGCAATCAAAGACTGTGGGCGCTCGCGCCCCTCATGGTCCTGAGCCTCGCCGCCTGTGGCGGCGAGGCCGACAAGGCCGAAGGTGGAGACGGCGCGACGCCGGCGCCGTCCTCGAAGACACTGGCGGCCGCCATCGGCGACGAGGGCGACCTCGACACGCTGGAAGGGGTGGTCAAGAACGCAGGCCTATCCGACGTTCTCGAGGGCAAGGGCCCCTATACGGTCTTCGCTCCGGCGAATGCCGCGCTTGGCACGGCGGGCGCGGACCTGGCGGGCGAGGCAATGAAGGCCCAGAGCGCCGCCCTGTTGCGCGCCCACATCGTGCCGGGTGCCCTTACCCGCGCCGACATCATGGCCGCCATCGAGCGCAGCGGTGGCGGCGGCGTCCAGATGCGGACCATGGCCGACGGTCTGCTGACCTTCTCCAAGGACGGCGACGCAGTGGTGGTGACCGCTGCCGACGGCGCGACCGCGCGGTTGACGGGCGAGGAGACGGTGGTGTCGAACGGCGTGGTTCAGCCGGTGGACGGGGTACTGGTGAAGGCGGGGTAGTTCGCGAAAAACCTGCAACCGTGACCCATTGGTGTCTCCCACGTAGAGTGTTTCGTGGGCGCAGAACGGGCAGGGCGAACAGCGTTGACCTTGTTAGGAAGGTTGACCAGCCTAAGATACAGAGATGCCGATCAAGCCTGAGCGACAGAACCCGTTTTGGCCTGC
>NZ_JAFCVJ010000073.1:0-1633 GCF_049896985.1 Brevundimonas sp. SL161
CGCCAGGCTCTCAGCGAAGGGCCATCCGGAGGCGTCCGAACGACCAGTCCTGAGCCTCTCTGGCGTCACGCACGATGTCGGCCATCGAGAAGAACTCGTGCACAGAGCCTTCCCAGATCCGGCGTTCAACCCGAACCCCAGCCGAGCGCAGCGCGGTCTCGAGCGTCGCGCCGTCGTCCCGCAGGGGGTCGATGTCGGCATTGACGATGGTGACGGGAGCGAGGCCACGCAGATTGGCGGCGACGAGGTTGAAGCGGGGATCCTGCTGATCGGCCGGACCGCGCAAGGCATATTGGCCGAACCACGTCAGGGTGGCGGTGCGCAGCGGCAGGCTTTCGGTGTTCGCCATTTTCGAAGCCAGCATCGGATCGGCGTTGGCGATGGGATAGACTGCCAGGATCGCCTCTGGCTGAGTCCAGCCTGCGTCTCGCGCAGAGATCGCGACATTCAGGGCCAGATTGCCCCCAGCGCTTTCACCGGCGACCGCGATGTTATCGGGATTTCCACCCCAGGAGGCGGCGTTCTGAACCACCCATCGCCACGCGGCATTGGCGTCGTCGTGAGCGGCGGGGAACTTGTTTTCGGGGCCTTTGCGATACTCAACCGAGACCACGATCGCGTTGAGGGCCTTGGCCATGGCGCGCGGCGTGGCGTCATACACGTCGAGGTCGGCGATGACCCAGCCGCCGCCGTGGTAGTAGACCACGACCGGGAGGTCCGTGCCCGTGGCGTTCGCGGGCTTGTAGATGCGAGCCGGCTGCTGGCCGGCTCCGGCGGGATACATCAGGTTCTGCGTGGTCACGCTTGCATCGGCGGCCGTGGACATGCCCATGTCGTTCTTGACCCGCATCACCGCCTGATCTGGCGACGGCTGTGTGCGAGCCTGTGCGACGCTCAGGGACTCGATCGGCCGTGCTCCGAGCGCGGCCAGAGCGTCGAGCACTCGCTGCATGTCAGCGTCGGGCGCGCCACTCATTCCAGCCATAGCTTGAGCTTCGCTATCGCCCATCAACATGCCGCCCATCGACCCGCAAGCGGCCAGTGTCGCGGCCAGACCCACGGAGGCGGCCAGAGCAGCCATACGAGCGATTTTCATGAGAGTTCCTTGTGGCTTAAAGGCCGTTCGCTGAAAGAACCCGGGTCGGCCGGCGATGTTCCAAACGGTAGAGGTCGAAGAAGGGGGCGGCGATCTTCTGCCGAACAAGCCACTGGGTGCCGCACTGTCCGTCAGGCTCTGTAGCCGAGCGCCTGTTCTTCGACTGCGGACCGAACCTTCATGAGCGCACGACGCATCCAGGACTTCATAGTGCCCAGCGGAATGCCGTCTCTCTTGGCAAGAGCATCATAGGATTTGCCGTCTACAAAAGCCGCGTGAAGATGTTCACGCTCGCGGGCACTCAGTTGGGCGAGCTCTTTCAAGACCCGCTGCCACTGCTGTTGCTTGATCACGGCATCGAGCGCACTGGGCGCATCATCTTCAATCTGGTCAAGTTCGTCGTTGGTCATCGGGCGCTGCGAACGCCTCCAGTCTAGAGAACGGTTCCGCGCGATAGCCGATAGCCATGCAATGGAACTTCCCCGCTCTGGATCAAACTGAGAAGCGCGTTTCCAGACCGTGGCGTAGACCTCGCTC
>NZ_JAFCVJ010000074.1:0-1616 GCF_049896985.1 Brevundimonas sp. SL161
CGCCATGAAACGGAGACCTGCCCCTCGGCCCGAGAAAGGGATCCGAACTTCGCCGCATTGGTGGCCAGTTCGTGCAGCGCGAGCGACAGTGAGAGCGCCGATTTCGGGGTCAGGACCGCGTCATCACCCTCCAGATGGACGACGCCGGAACCCTGGATATAGGAGCCCAGTTCCTCGGTCAGCAGGCCCTCGACAGAGACGCCTTCCCAGCGACTTTGGGTCAGCAGGCTGTGCGCCTTGGCCATGGAATGGATCCGCCGGTCCAGACCTTCGACAAAGCCGGTCAGCGAGGCGGCGTTTCGGCTGGACTGGGTGACCAGGGCCTGGATGTTGGCCAGGGTGTTCTTCACCCGGTGATCCAGCTCGGTCATAAGCAGCTTGTCCCGCTCATGCGCCTTGGCCCGTTCCCGCGACGCCGCCTCGATCCTGCGCAGCACGACCTGAAGGAGCGAGACCCGCAGGTCGAAGGCGGAATCGACCTCGGCGACCGTCCAAGGCAGAGCCCGGTTTCGCACCGTGTGCTTCCAGACCTCGAACGATTTGCGCGGGGACAGCCGATCGCCGTTGGGGCCGGAAATCATCGGCTTTTCGGGGTCGCCGGCCCACAGCGCCGTTTCGACCAGCTCGGGTCTGAACCACAGGATGAAGTCGGAGGGATCGCGCGACACGGCGATGACCAGCAGCCCCGAGGCGACGTTGGCGAACGCCTTGGCCGGCGGGTAGATCTCGCTCAGCCGATCGGTCGCAAACACGCCCTCGGTCTCGGTCATGTAGGACGTCAGCCACTCGGCCAGGGCCGTGATCTGCGCCTTGTCGGGGGTGGCTCCCAGCGAGGTGGTCGCGCCTTCCACCCGGACGGCGACCCCGCCGCCCCGCTGCCCGTCCAGAGCGATGTCGCCGCCATGGATGTAATCGAGCAGATTGGGCGTCTGCTGCGTCAGGCCATACGCATAGTCCTCGACGCCTGCGAGGTTCAGCATCAGCTCCTGGAGAATCTTGCGGCTGGCCAGACGGGCCTCGAACTGCTCGCTCTTCTCGCGGGCCTCGAGCTGCAGCGAGAACATCGAGCCGAACAGTTCGCAGACCGCCCGCAGGTGTCGGGGCAGCCGTCGGGGACTGTCATTATGGCAGGCGATCAGGCCCCAGAGCTTGCCCGCCACGATGATGGAAATCGACATCGAGGCATTGATGCCCATGTTGCGCAGGTATTCACGGTGGATCGGCGAAACGTCGCGCAGGATCGCATGGCTCATGTCCAGCGGCTTGTCGGTGCGCGGGTTCAGCTCCGGCGTCAGCGGCGCCGGGTCGTAGTCGACCTGGGTGATCAGCCGCAGCCAGCTCCGCAGGTAGAGCGCCCTGGCCTGTTGTGGGATGTCGGCGGCCGGATAATGCAAGTCCAAGAACGGCGCCAGTTCGGGGGCGCGGCTTTCGGCGATCACCCAGCCGGACCCGTCCTGCATAAAGCGATAGATCATCACCCGGTCGTATTGCGCCACGCGACGCACGCTCGCCGTCGCCATCTGGCAGAGCGAAAAGAGCGACGGCGCGGCGCTGAACCCCTCGACCATCAACTGCACAGCCGCCAGCGGATCCGTGACGAAGGCATCGTCGGTCGC
>NZ_JAFCVJ010000075.1:0-1530 GCF_049896985.1 Brevundimonas sp. SL161
CGGCTCGGCCGCCTATAACGTGGGCCTGTCGAACCGTCGCTCGCGCACCGTGGCTGACGCCCTGGTCGCTCAAGGCGTCGCCGGCGGCGTCATCGCTCTCGACGGCAAGGGTGAAACCAACCTGGCCCGTCCGACCGCCGACGGCGTTCGCGAGCCTCTGAACCGTCGCGCCACCATCGGCATCAACTTCTAGGACGCCTGGACAAGGATCCCGATCCCGCAAGGATCGGGATCCGAACCAAGCTGACTGGAAGACGCCGGGGGGCGTCGGTGCGACGGGAAGGGCGACCTTCCGGAAGACGGCTCCCCCTGCTGATGATCCTGTGATGGACCGCCGGTTCTCCCCCTCGGGAGGCCGGCGGTTTCGCGTTTCCGGGTGGCGTTGCCAGAAAGTCTCGCTTCAAGCGCCACGGCCCGCGCCACGGCCTTTCGAGCCCGTCTAAAGGCTTTGAAAGGCGTGGAATTCGTCCGATGTCGCTGGAAGATTTCGTGAAATTTCTAACACCCACTCGCTTTTTTGGACAAGTCGGTTGATCCGCGTGACGAGGCCAGCGACAAAGGCGGCCATGTCAGAGTTCCGACCCTCTTGTCCGGTCTTTCGACGGAGCCGCGTCGCCCTTGGGCGGCGGCGGGTCTGGCTCGGGACGCCGGATCAGGGGCGGGGCATTGAGCGGTTCATTCCGTCCCGAAGACTTCGCGTGAGCCGGTCCTGACCATGGTGGACATTCGCATCACTCCCAGACTCGCCCCGGGCGAATCGACCCGCCGTCCGGCGGCGCGCGAATCTGTACGCGTCGTCGAGACCGTTCCGGTCGTCCCGACCGCCCTGCAGACGCCGGCCGCCTCCGGCCTCCGCTCGCGCCCCGGCCAGTCCCTGGCCGGCCGCCGGTTTCTGATCGTGACGGCGCCCTTCGGTCCGTTCGGCCGGATGCTGGCGGAGCAGCTGACTGCCGAGGGCGCCTCTGTGGCGCGGATGCTGTTCAACGCCGGTGACGCAGCCTACTGGCGGCGTTCGGGAGCCCAGCCCTACACAGGGGACGTGCGCCGCTGGCCCGCCCGGCTGGCCAGATTGGTCCAGGACCAGGGCCTGACCGACGTGATCGTGTTCGGCGAGGGCGGTCCCTATAACCAGGGCGTCCTCTCCCAGGCCGGCAAGCTCAAGGCCGCCACCGCCCTGGAACCGGACCGGATTCATCCGCTGCGTATCTGGGTGCTGGAAAACGGCTACTTCCGTCCCGACTGGATCACGGTCGAGGAGAACGGGGTCAACGCCTCCTCCGGCCTGCCGCGAGAGCGCACGGCCTATGATCCCCCGATCCCCGAAATGCTGCCGACCCGGCCGGTTGGCAAGATCCTGCCACACCACGTCATCAACATCAGCCTGTATCACGCCGCCCAGCCGCTGGGCCGCCTGGTGTTCCGCCGCTACGTCTATCCCTACACCCAGTCGCCCTGGCTGCAGTTCGTGGGCCATGTGCGGCGCTATCTGCAGCTCGCCTTCCGGTCCAGGACAGAGTCGGACGCCCAGGT
>NZ_JAFCVJ010000076.1:0-1283 GCF_049896985.1 Brevundimonas sp. SL161
GTCGTCCTTGCGGCCTTCGATGCTCGTCCTGACAACGGCACTGATGCCGGCGGGTTGCGAGGGGGCCCTGTCCACGGTCGACCCGGCCGGGCCGGCGGCCCGCACCATCGCCCAGATCTGGTGGGTGATGCTGGCCGGAGCCGTCGCCATCTTCGCCCTCGTCATGGTGCTGGTGGCCCTCGCCTTCGTCCGCAAACGCCGGCCGGTCGACGAGACGCGGCACGAGCGGCTGTGGGTCATAAAGCTGGGCATCGCCTTCCCCGCTGTCGTGCTGCTGGCGCTCCTGGCCTATGGGCTGATCGCGGGCGAATCCCTGCTGCCCCGACAGGGCCCCGACGTCGTCAACGTCAGCGCAGAGGCGCGCCGCTCGCAGTGGACCTTCGCCTACGGCGACGCGCCGGGGCGGATCACCGAGCACGTCCTGCACATCCCCGCCGGGCGGCCCGTCGATGTCTCCATCACCTCGACCGACGTGATCCACAGCTTCTGGGTTCCGCGCCTCGCCGGCAAGCTCGACGCCATTCCCGGCCACGTGAACGTCCTGCGCATCGAGGCCGACGCGCCGGGCACCTATGCCGGGCGCAGTGCCGAGTTCAGCGGCGTCGGCTACGACCAGTTCGCCTTCACCGTGGTCGCCCACGACCCCTCTGACTGGGAGCGCTTCGTCGGAGGCGGCACGCCATGAACACGCTCCAGCGCCACCGCAAACTGTCCGAAATCTGGGCGTCCGAGCCGGGCCCGCGCGGCCTGATCTCGACCGTCAACCACACGGATCTGGGCCGGATGTTCCTGGCCGTGTCCTTCTTCTTCTTCCTGGTCGGCGGCGTGCTGGCCATGCTGATCCGGGCCCAGCTGGCGACGCCGCAATCGGCCTTCGCCGGGCCGGAGATCTACAACCAGATCTTCACCATGCACGGGACCATCATGATGTTCCTGTTCGCCATCCCGACGTTCGAGGGGCTGGCGATGTACCTTCTGCCCAAGATGCTGGGCACCCGCGATCTCGCCTTTCCCCGGCTCTCGGCCTACGGCTTCTGGTGCTATGTTTTCGGTGGCACGATGATGCTGGTGTCGATGGTGCTGGGCATCGCGCCTGACGGCGGGTGGTTCATGTATCCGCCCCTGACCGGGGCGATCTATTCGCCCGGGATCAACACCGACTTCTGGCTGATCGGGATCACCTTCGTCGAAATCTCGGCCATTGCGGCGGCGGTCGAGATCACCGTCTCGATCCTCAAATACCGCGCCCCCGGCATGTCGCTGGACAAGATGCCGATCTTCGC
>NZ_JAFCVJ010000077.1:0-1148 GCF_049896985.1 Brevundimonas sp. SL161
CCGCCTTCACGGATGGCGAAGCGCAGGCCCTGGTCCATGGCGATCGGGGTGATCAGTTCGACGTTCAGCTCGGCGTTGTCGCCGGGCATGATCATCTCGACGCCTTCCTTCAACTGAACGATGCCCGTCACGTCCGTGGTGCGGAAGTAGAACTGCGGGCGGTAGTTGGTGAAGAACGGCGTGTGACGGCCGCCCTCTTCCTTGTTCAGGATGTAGGCTTCGGCGACGAACTTGGTGTGGGGCGTGATGGAGCCCGGCTTGCACAGGACCTGGCCGCGCTCGACGTCTTCACGCTTGGTGCCGCGCAGCAGCACGCCGACGTTGTCGCCCGCCTGGCCCTGGTCCAGCAGCTTGCGGAACATTTCCACGCCCGTGCAGGTCGTCTTCTGGACCGGACGGATGCCGACGATCTCGACCTCCTCACCGACCTTGACGATGCCCTTTTCGATACGGCCCGTGACCACGGTGCCGCGGCCCGAGATCGAGAAGACGTCTTCCACCGGCATCAGGAACGGCAGGTCCAGGGGACGGGCCGGCTGCGGGATGTAGTCGTCGACGGTCTGCATCAGGGCCAGCACCTGCTGCTCGCCGATTTCCGGGTTCACGCCGTCGGTCGCGGCCTTGGCCGAACCCATGGTGATCGGAATGTCGTCGCCCGGGAACTGGTAGGACGAAAGCAGCTCGCGCACTTCCATCTCGACCAGCTCGAGCAGCTCGGCGTCGTCGACCAGGTCGACCTTGTTCATGAACACGACCAAGGCGGGCACGCCGACCTGACGGGCCAGCAGGATGTGCTCGCGGGTCTGGGGCATCGGGCCGTCGGCGGCCGAAACCACCAGGATCGCGCCGTCCATCTGGGCGGCGCCGGTGATCATGTTCTTCACATAGTCGGCGTGGCCGGGGCAGTCGACGTGGGCATAGTGACGGGCAGCCGTCTCATATTCCACGTGCGCGGTGTTGATCGTGATGCCGCGGGCCTTTTCTTCCGGCGCCGCGTCGATGTCGGCGTAGTTCATCGCCTTGCCGCCGCTGGCCTTGGCCAGAACCATCGTGATCGCAGCCGTCAGCGTCGTCTTGCCGTGGTCCACGTGACCGATCGTGCCGATGTTGCAATGCGGCTTGTTACGTTCGAACTTTTCCTTGGCCAT
>NZ_JAFCVJ010000078.1:0-1136 GCF_049896985.1 Brevundimonas sp. SL161
CCCAGCTAAACGCCATCGCCCGGCAGCTCAATGAACGGCCCAGAAAGACCTTGCTCTATCGGACGCCAGCGGAGACCTTCGCCGCGTGTGTTGCAGCGATCAGTTGAGCCCGCCACCCTGAACGGACTTTCGGCCCTAGTGAAAAGTGGTCTGTAGCCAAGCCGTGACGGCGGAAGCCAACGCGATGCGGTGGTCGTTGTAGCTGTGGTCAGTTTTAAACGTCAGCCGTGTGGGGGCCGGTCCACCCGAACCCATCACTGCGGCCACCACGGCGTCACCCTTTGGCGCAAGACCGTCCTCGGAGTCGATCACGAGCACCGGGCGTCCCGCCATTTCTGACGCATTACGAGACCAATCCCAAGCCTCGGCGTTGGCGACGATTTCGTCGGCCATGGAGGCGAAAGTCATGTTCGTGAAGCTCACATCCTCGGCGAACTCCGGCTCCGCCGCTGTTCGGGCCTCGGGCGAACTTAGCCGAGCAGACTCTGCACCTGCGTCCCATGCCGAAATGGTCACAAACCCCGCGACCTCGGCGTCATCGCCGAGCATGACTGTGTCGAAACCGCCCATGCTGTGGCCGAGGACGACGATCCGGGACGTATCGACCTGTGCCTGTCGATCTGGATCACGCAGCCAGGTCAGGGCGGCGCGTGCGTCCTCGATGGTGTTGCCGAGCGCGAACTGACCCGGGGCACCCCAGACGCCGCGGTAATGGATAGCCAAGACGTTCCATCCCGCCCGTTGCATCACCCGAGCTAGGTCGAGGTTTAGCTCGGTTCCCGGAAATCCGTGCAGGAGCAGGACTGTGGGATGCGCTTCCGATCCGGCGGCGACAAAAAATCTGGCCGGCACGTCGACCCCGCCAGTCCGGTAGCGGACCTGAACAAGCTGTGGAGGGTGCGTGGGGTCGCCAGGTGGGTCGGCAAACACAGCCGTTGGAGGCATGACCTCCTGAGCCTGCGCCGTCCACGCTGGAACCAGAAGCGCCAATATAAAAAGGAGAACTCGCATAGGTCACCTAGGTGGTGTGGACAAAGTGTCTGATCCACAGTCGGATGGATGCGACGACGACGAAGCCGAGGAAGCTGTCGGCGGTCTTGTCGTATCGGGTAGCCAGTCGTCGGCTGTGTTTGAGC
>NZ_JAFCVJ010000079.1:0-1095 GCF_049896985.1 Brevundimonas sp. SL161
CGACGCACGCTCGCCGTCGCCATCTGGCAGAGCGAAAAGAGCGACGGCGCGGCGCTGAACCCCTCGACCATCAACTGCACAGCCGCCAGCGGATCCGTGACGAAGGCATCGTCGGTCGCTGCGGCCTCGAACTCCAGGATCAGATCGCCCTCCACCCGATGCGCGCGGGCGTCTAGAGGAACGCCCCCCTCTATGCGGAGAACCGGGTCGAGCAGGTGGCGCGGCTTGACCAAGTCCGGCTCCTGGGACAGCGCGCGAATGCGATTGATCTGGTCAACGGAAAACAGGTCGTCGAGCGGTCGGGACAGTATTGAGGCGATGGGCCGGCCGAGCAGGCCCTCGGTATCTCCCGCTGCCTGCAGCACGCGAAGGCTGGTGCATTCGACCACCAGCATGGCTCCATGCGGCAGGATCGCCCCCGGAATGTGGATCGGTTCTCGATCGCAGTTCGTGAGATCGACCTGATCGCGGGCAAGAACGGCGTCAGTCATCGTTGTCGTTCCATGCGCCGAGCCAGCCCTCGAACAGGGCAAAGGTCGCAATCGCTGTGGCGATGATCGTCGCCTGGTGTTCTGCAGTGTGGGCGGTGGCCGACCCATACAAGACCTTGGTGATGACCCGGCAGGGCGACGCTTCAATAGATGAGCAAGGAACAATGGCACTGCCGTTGTGTTACGGCTGAGCTTGAGTAAGGCCTCAGGCGTGATTCCCGACCGACCATTCATGCCCTTCCAGGTCGGTCGGGAATTTGCGATCTAGCAGGAAGCGCGTGTGTGTCTTCAGAGCTGTGGCTAGCTTCTGCTCCAGTCGCACACTCCAGTACCTAGCCGCAGTTCGGCAGGTCCGCTTCCGGTGAGTTCACCCGATGTCCAGTTTCGGCGCAGATGGCAATGTCGTGCTCAAGTGCAGCGCACTGCTAGCCGGATCGGGCCGCCGCGAAGGGTCGGTCGGCTGTTCTGCAAGGAGGGAGCGTGGGCGCCAGGCTCTCAGCGAAGGGCCATCCGGAGGCGTCCGAACGACCAGTCCTGAGCCTCTCTGGCGTCACGCACGATGTCGGCCATCGAGAAGAACTCGTGCACAGAGCCTTCCCAGATC
>NZ_JAFCVJ010000080.1:0-952 GCF_049896985.1 Brevundimonas sp. SL161
CCGTCTCGACCACGAACGGCTCGAAGAACGCCCACTCCGCATCCGACATCAAACCACGAACCAAGGCTGCTCTCCGCAAAGAACAGCCTTGAATCAGCGATCAAGCGATTTGGGAATCCACTTTGTCCACACGGCCTAGTACGGACCGCGTAGCATCTCGCCGCTTCAGCTTGCGCTAGCCGACGGAAAGCGGCGGGGTCTGTTGATGTTGAACCACCCGCCACACATCATGCTCAAGCCTCCGGTATGTGGACGTGCACCAAGCCTCGTAGCCCGCTGCTCCATCCTTTTCAGCGTGTGCCTTGTAAGCCACAACAATCAGGCCTTCTTCGGGACGTGAGATTTGCCCTTCTGTGATGTCCACGCTCGTCCAGCGGGGCGTATGGGATACGGCTTCAATGGCCGCACTACCTCCAAGCACGTGCGGTTCTGATGGCAGAACCATCAGGCAGGCATCGTCGACGAGCTCGCGATAATGATCAGCGTCCCCCGTCCAAAGGCTTTCCTCAAAAGTCCAAACGCGCGGGTCGTCCATATCCATTTCCTCAATGGTGTCAGTCTGACAATCCGGATTGTGCGTCGATGTTCCACGAGCAAATCGTAGTGGAGTGTCTTAGGCCGCTCAGACAGTGGTGTAACTGTGGATCGGCGTCCAAAACGGACCCCCATTGCTATTCCGATAACCGACTGACGTGAATGAAGAAAGTTATCCGACGTGGGGTCCCGAGCGGTGCCGATGTCATGCAAGCTACTGCCAGAAGAGTCTTTTAGATCAGCGGCTTGGTCAGAATGGAGAGGGTCCCGTTTTGGACGCCGATCTACATTCGAGCAACCTAGAGCATTTTCGGATCAGTCTGCATCGTAGCCTGCGGCGGCGAAGTAGTTTGCGCATTCCTGCGGTGAGTAGGTCTGGATGATGCGGGCGATGGCGTCCCAGAGCTGCTCGATGGAT
>NZ_JAFCVJ010000081.1:0-930 GCF_049896985.1 Brevundimonas sp. SL161
TAGGTGCGGCTGGGGACGCCGGTGACGAACAGGTTCGGGTCGAACGACGGCGCCGACATCATGCACAGGATATCGCCATTGCGGACGTCCATGACCACGCAGGCCCCGGACTCGTCGCCGAACACCTCCAGCGCCCGGTTCTGCACGTCGGCGTCCAGCGTCAGGACCACGTCCTTGCCTGGCACGGCAGGTCGAGAGCCGCCGACATCCTCTGCCACGACGCGGCCGCGCGCGTCGACCTCGACCCGGTTGCCGCCGGCCTCGCCGCGCAGGTCGGTGTCCAGCGCCTTCTCCACGCCCGAGCGGCCGATGCGGAAGCCGGGGTTGAACAGCATCTGGGGCGGCTCCTCGCCCCTGTCGCGGATCGCCTTGATGTCACGATCCGAGACCTTGGCGACATAGCCAATCACATGGGCGAAGGCCCCGGTGTAGGGATAGAAGCGCGCCTCGTTCATGTCCGCCATCACGCCGGGCAGTTCGGGCGCGTACAGATTGACCTTGGCGAACTCTTCCCAGCTCAGGTCGCTCTTGACCGGCACGGGGCTGAATCGCGGTGCGGCGTTGACGTCACGGATGATGGCGCGGCGGCGGTCGATGGTGTCCGGCAGCAGCCGACCCAACAGGTCCAGCGTCTGATCCAGATCCTTGGTCTCGTCGCGCACGACGAGGACGCGGAAGCTGGGCCGGTTGCCGGCGATGGTGACCCCGTTGCGGTCCAGGATTCGGCCGCGCGGCGGCGGGACGAGGCGGAAGTTGAACTGGTTCTGGCTGGCGAGGGTCGAATACTCCTGCGCCTGCACGACCTGAAGCTGGGCCAGTCGGATGGTCAGGGCCGTAACGCCCAGCGCCGTCAGCCCGCCGACCACGAAAGTACGGCGCAGGAACGAGCCCTGGCGCTCGTTCACATCGGCAAAGAAGATCGAAGGTTCG
>NZ_JAFCVJ010000082.1:0-880 GCF_049896985.1 Brevundimonas sp. SL161
CACGGGTGATGTTCGAGTTCAAACGGCTGGTTGAGGCCAATATGAACGATCTGGCCGAACTGTTGTCGGCCGAGCACGGCAAGGTCGTCGCCGACTCCAAGGGCGACATCCAGCGCGGTCTCGAAGTGATCGAGTTCGCCTGCGGCATCCCCCATGTGCTGAAGGGCGAATACACCCACGGCGCCGGCCCCGGCATCGACGTCTATTCGATGCGCCAGCCGCTGGGCGTGGTGGCGGGCATCACCCCGTTCAACTTCCCGGCCATGATCCCGATGTGGATGTTCGGCGTCGCCATCGCCGTCGGCAACACCTTCATCCTCAAGCCCTCCGAGCGCGATCCGTCGGTGCCGGTCCGTCTGGCCGAGCTGATGATGGAGGCCGGCGCGCCCGTCGGCGTGCTCAACGTCGTCCACGGCGACAAGGTCGCGGTGGACGCCATCCTGGAGCACCCGCTGGTCCATGCCGTCAGCTTCGTCGGCTCGTCCGATATCGCCCACTATGTCTATCAGACCGGCGCGGCCAACCATAAGCGGGTCCAGGCCATGGGCGGGGCCAAGAACCACGGCATCGTCCTGCCCGACGCCGACATGGACCAGGTGATCAAGGACCTGTCGGGCGCGGCCTACGGCTCGGCCGGCGAGCGCTGCATGGCCCTGCCCGTCGTGGTGCCCGTCGGCAAGAAGACCGCCGATGAACTGCGCGAGCGGATGATCGCCGAGATCCCGACCATGCGGGTCGGCGTCTCGACCGACGCCGGGGCCCACTACGGCCCCGTCGTCACGGCCCAGCACAAGGCCCGGGTCGAGGGCTGGATCGAGCAGGGGGTGAAAGACGGCGCCGAACTGGTCGTCGACGGCCGCGGCTTCTCGCTGCAGGGGCA
>NZ_JAFCVJ010000083.1:0-879 GCF_049896985.1 Brevundimonas sp. SL161
CCCATCGGTCTGGGATTCATTGCGGGTGTAGGACACGCGGGCGACCCGACTGCCGCAGCTACACCGAAATCGGCTGGATCGGCCTTCGACCGGCCAGTACCGCGCGGAGCCGAACAGGGGGCGAGGATCCATCAGGACGGCGCGGCCACACTCCGGGCGGTCGCACTGGACCACCATTCTGCGGCTGCGTTCTGGCACGACGTCTTCTCGTGCGATGCGCGGGCGATTGATGTCGGACATGACATCACCCGGCGATGGAGGTGGAGCAGCCCAGGCTCCGAAGTTGGATGCCGGCGGCGGACCGCATGACCGAGCCGGGAACCCGCGCCTCAATACGGTCGAGCATCACTCCAGCGGCGCGAACGGGGTCGGTCTTGCGGGCTAGTTCAGCGTCCAGCTCGGCGAGCAAGCAGGCCAGGGATCGGTCGTTCATTCACTCTCTCCAGGTTGCCGACCCGGAGCGCTTGTGGCTCCGCGAGACGGCGACACGCAAGCAAATGTTCCGCATTTGTTCTGAATTCTGTGGACGCCGCTGAAGGCGCTCAATTCGGCTGGAACGCCCTGCCACGGTTGCCGATCAGCACCCAGCCAGCGTTCGTCGGCATGTATCCGCCTTTAGGCTTGGCGACGGCCAGCCCCAACACCGCCAACTCTGGCCCCCGGCTTGGTGCCGCCGCACGGGCAGGGTCGACCATATCGAGCAGAGCCTCAACGCGTTCGGGGTCGGTCATCATCATGAAGTCTCGGCGAAGGGTTGGAGGGGCATGTCAGACAGCTACCAGAGGGGTAGAGCGCCAGCCTATTCCTCGTTCCAGGGCGGCGGCAGTTGACCGGACTTGAACAGAGGCGTGGGGTTCTCGTCGGCGTCACCCATTTCGG
>NZ_JAFCVJ010000084.1:0-872 GCF_049896985.1 Brevundimonas sp. SL161
CGGCAGGCTCAAAGACTGGCGGCGCGTCGCCACCCGCTACGATCGATGCCCGACCGTCTTCCTGTCCGCCATCGCCCTCGCGGCGACCGTGCTCTTCTGGCTATGAGTCCTGAGCCTAGGCTCTTCCGATGAAGCAGCGTCATCTTGTCAAGCCGGGCAACGTGATCGGGGTGCGGGCGTTTTCCCATTTCAGGCTTAGCCGCTCTTGGACGGCGTCTGGCGAAAGCAGGCGAGGACGCGTCCCATGACCTTCATCTCCCGCCTTGTCTTCGGGGCCACCAGCCTTGTGCTCCTGCTTCTGGCTTTCGGCCTGATGGGCGTGGGCCTGATGGAACTGACCAAGGCCGGTAGTGGATCCGTCGACGCGGCCGGCGACGCCATTTTGGCGGCTCTGGGCTATGTCATCGTCGCCATCGCCGTCTTCGACGTGGCCAAATACATGTTTGAGGAGGAGGTCACCGGCGATCATGAAAAGCGCGGAGCCGCCGTGGCCCGGCGCTCTCTGACGAAGTTCCTTTCCACCATCGTCATCGCCCTTTTCCTCGAGGGGCTGGTGGTAGTGTTCAAGACCGCGCGCAGCGATGTCGCTCTGCTGGGCTATCCCACCGCCCTGGTTCTGGTCTCGGTCCTCGTACTCGTGGGGCTGGGCGTCTACCAGCGCTTCTCAGCCAGCGTTGAGGAAAAGGTCGGCGACGGCGACGAGGCCGCCAAACAGGAGGAAGATGCTCACAAGGCTTCGGTAAAGCGCTCACCCCACTAGGTGATGTGGACAAAGTGGATTCCCAAATCAGCTGATCGCTGATTCAAGGCTGTTCTTTGCGGAGAGCAGCCATGGTTCGTGGTTTGATGTCGGATGCGGAGTGGGCGTTCTT
>NZ_JAFCVJ010000085.1:0-871 GCF_049896985.1 Brevundimonas sp. SL161
CGCGCGGAGAACAGCGCCGACGACAGGGCACAAAGGGGCGACACCAGAGCGATGGCGAGCACCCCGACCGCGACCAGTCCCGTCTTCTGGTGCCGAAGCACGACGGCCATGGCCAGGAGCGCGATCAGCAAGACCGGATCCAGGTTGAAGCTGGACGCGAGCCCGCCCGGCAAGGGCGGGGGTCCGCAATAGGTCACGTCCATCGTCCGCCCCTACCGTCCGAGCGTCGAGACCGGGTTGTCGACTGACTCGCCTGGTATCACGGCGTTCCCCGTGGCGCGACCCGCCAGACCGTGTTGGAAAGGTCATCGGCGATGAACAGCACGCGCCGCGCCGGATCGAAGGTCACGCCGACGGGCCGACCGCGCGCCTTGCCGTCCGCACCCAGAAAGCCCGTGGCGAAGTCGACGGGATGGCCCGTGGGCCGGCCGTTCACGAACGCCACCCAGCTGACCTTGTACCCCGATGGATCGGGCCGGTTCCAGCTGCCGTGTTCGCCGATGAAGGCCCCCTGGCTGTACGCGCCGCCGAAGCCGCCGTCGGTCACGAAGGACAGGCCGAGGGCCGCGACATGGGATCCCAGGGCATAGTCCGGGACGATCGCCTGTGCGACGAGGTCGGGCTTGCGCGGCCGCGGGCGCGGGTCGATGTTTTGCCCCCAATAGCTGTAGGGCCAGCCGTAGAAGGCTCCCTCCCGCACCGAGGTCAGATAGTCCGGCACCGCCTGCGGCCCGATCTCGTCGCGCTCGTTGACCACAGCCCACAGGGCACCGGTGGCTGGCTCGATGGCCAGATCGGTGGGATTGCGGATGCCGCGCGCAACGGTCCGGTGGGCCCCGGTCTGGCGATCGATGGCCCAGACAACTGCGCG
>NZ_JAFCVJ010000086.1:0-854 GCF_049896985.1 Brevundimonas sp. SL161
CACTACGGCCCCGTCGTCACGGCCCAGCACAAGGCCCGGGTCGAGGGCTGGATCGAGCAGGGGGTGAAAGACGGCGCCGAACTGGTCGTCGACGGCCGCGGCTTCTCGCTGCAGGGGCATGAGCGGGGCTATTTCATCGGCCCGTCGCTGTTCGACCACGTCACGCCCGAGATGGAATCCTACAAGGAGGAAATCTTCGGCCCCGTGCTGCAGATCGTGCGCGCCGCCAGTTTCGAGGAGGCGTTGAGCTTGCCGTCGAAGCACCAGTACGGCAATGGCGTCGCCATCTTCACCCAGAACGGCCGCGCGGCCCGCGACTTCGCCGCCCGGGTCAATGTCGGCATGGTCGGGATCAATGTTCCGATCCCGGTGCCGGTCGCCTATCACACCTTCGGCGGCTGGAAGCGCTCGGCCTTCGGCGACACAAACCAGCACGGCATGGAGGGGGTGAAATTCTGGACCAAGGTCAAGACCATCACCGCCCGCTGGCCGGATTCGGAGCTGGAACATGCGGATAGCTCGTTCGTGATCCCGACGATGGGGTGACACTGTCTCCTCCCGCGCCAAAGGCGTGGGGAGCAGTCCAGTCAGTTCGGCAGCCTGATCCAGGGCGGATTGCATTTGATGACGAGGTTTGCCGCTCCGATCAGCGTTCGCATGGGTGGTGTCAGTCAGCGAACTGGCGGTGCCGTTTCGCAGAATGGGGCTTAGGCGCGAAGGGGACGGGGAGGGATACCGAAATGGGTGACGCCGACGAGAACCCCACGCCTCTGTTCAAGTCCGGTCAACTGCCGCCGCCCTGGAACGAGGAATAGGCTGGCGCTCTACCCCTCTGGTAGCTGTCTGACATGCCC
>NZ_JAFCVJ010000087.1:0-843 GCF_049896985.1 Brevundimonas sp. SL161
GATCACATCTGCCGGAAACCGGTGGCGCTTGAACGAAATCGGCTTCACGAAATATCATCTCCAACAGCGGCTTAGACCGTCATAAGTGGAGACGTTTTAGCGTTGGACTGACAGCACCGGATCTTTTCGTGGGACGTTGATCGGCGACCAATCGGCACGGGACCGCTACCCTTGATGACAGTGCGCGCAGATACTGCCAAACTCGGTCTCATGGCGAGCAAACAGGGCAGTGCCGGAGACGAGACGCCGCGATCGACGGGCGAAGGATCCATGGCTCCGAACCCGCCTTCACCTGACAACGCCTTGGCGGTTCGCGGCTTCCGTTGGGCCGAGAGATTCCTGCTCATTCTCGTCGCGGCCATGACCCTGGCGGCGGCGGGAGCCGAAGTGTTCAAGGTCTGGCAGGCGCAGTCCATCAACCTGGCAGATATTCTGCTGATGTTCCTCTACACGGAGGTGATCGGCATGATCGCGGTGTTCTACACCGGCCGGGGCTCACCCTTCATCTATCCGATCTTCATCGCCATCACCGCCTTGGCGCGGCTGATAGTGCTGCAGGGTAAGGACATGGCCCCCCAGAACATCCTGTTCGAGGCCGCCGCCATCCTGCTGCTGGCCCTCTCAGTCGTGGTGATCACCCGCGCTGGCAAGGGCTGAGGGCCACGCTGGACGTCGACCCTTCGCCGCCGAAGTCACCGGTCCGCGTCACGGCGGGGCACAACTCGTCTAGGTGGTGTGGACAAAGTGTCTGATCCACAGTCGGATGGATGCGACGACGACGAAGCCGAGGAAGCTGTCGGCGGTCTTGTCGTATCGGGTAGCCAGTCGTCGGCTGTGTTTGAG
>NZ_JAFCVJ010000088.1:0-755 GCF_049896985.1 Brevundimonas sp. SL161
CTTGACCAGCATCACGTAGCGCGAGTGACGCTCGACCAGGGTGGCGACGTAGCTGTTCTGGGATCCGCCGATCAGGTCGCCTTCCCAGTGGCCGGGGACGGCGCGGTCCTCGACGCAGGCGGGTCTCTCGCTGATGGAGACGGCGTCCTTGATCTGGCCGAGGCCTTGACGCTTCAGGCTTGCATGCCGGGAACGCCGGATGGTCCGCCGGGCCCTGAGGTGGTCCAGCAGTTCCTTCTTCAGCACCCCACGGGTCTGGATGAACAGGCTGCGGTAGATGGTTTCGTGCGACACCTGATTGTGCGGCTCCCCGGGCCAGGTGCGCTTGAGCCAGCCGGCGATCTGCTCGGGCGACCAGTTCCGCCGCAGCTTGGCCGATACTGTCCGGGCCAGGGCGGGTCGGCAAGCCAGCTTGCACGGCTTCGGACGCAACGCCCGGTCCCAGGCGGCACGATCGGAGCCTGTCGCTCGATACCGTTCCGGTCCGCCGTTGCGCAGAACCTCGCGACTGATCGTCGACGGTGATCGACCCAGCAACCGGGCGATCCCACGCAGCGAGCAGCGGGTGCTGAGCCCCCGGGAGATTTCTTCCCGCTCGCCGAGGCTGAGCGCCTTCGAAGCCCGCTTCCGGTCTGGAGGCCGGATGCCACCCGTCGGCGAAAGCACCGAAAACACCGACGAGGACTCCCGATCGAACCGCCGTCCGATCGAACTCATCGACTCGCCGGCCTTCCAGCGATCCCAGATTTCAGCCC
>NZ_JAFCVJ010000089.1:0-737 GCF_049896985.1 Brevundimonas sp. SL161
GCTCTTGGCGAGGTCCAAACCAACTGTGCTAACCTGTCCCACGGACGCCTCCTTCGAGTGTTGTTCAACACCCTCACTCTGGCACACGATGCCGTCGGGGGGCGTCCACCCCATCACCCCGAACGGACCTGCACGATGTCCGCTTACGGCGCGTCCATCGAATGTCTGCAATCGGGCCTCAGGCTAAAGGCTGAACCCGACCCGTAGCGGACATCGCCTTTCCGCCGGACTATTGAGGCTGGTCAGTGGCCCCGGAACGGCGGGCGAGATTAATCGCAGATTTGCCAGCCAAGGCGAGACCAGCCAGTCCGATCAAAACCGCCCATGAAGAGCCGGAAACGATGGCGTAGGCGATTAGTCCAAGCCCAACCACGATAGCCACTGCGAAGGCCCAAGAGGGTGCTCTGTCAATCGTGCTCATCTGACAATCGTAGGTCGAGCATCTCACGGACGCAATGTCGGCTAACCACCCCATGCGGCGGTTCGGCAGATCCGCTTCCGGGACATGGCGGTGCGGTTCGGTTTCGGGCCTGATGCCAATGTCGCAATCCGACCCCTTGTCGACCGTGATGCCGCTTCAACACATTCGGCGCGGCAGTAACAGAGAACCCATGTAGGGCTAGGTGGTGTGGACAAAGTGTCTGATCCACAGTCGGATGGATGCGACGACGACGAAGCCGAGGAAGCTGTCGGCGGTCTTGTCGTATCGGGTAGCCAGTCGTCGGCTGTGTTTGAGC
>NZ_JAFCVJ010000090.1:0-693 GCF_049896985.1 Brevundimonas sp. SL161
GGGTGATGGGGTGGACGCCCCCCGACGGCATCGTGTGCCAGAGTGAGGGTGTTGAACAACACTCGAAGGAGGCGTCCGTGGGACAGGTTAGCACAGTTGGTTTGGACCTCGCCAAGAGCATCTTCCAGGCGCATGGCGCGGATGCTGCGGGCGAGGTGGTGTTTCGCAAGAAGCTGGGCCGAGGCCGGCTGCTGGCGTTCTTTGCGGGCCTTGCGCCCTGCGTCGTGGCGATGGAGGCCTGTGCCGGTGCCCATCACTGGGGTCGGGAGCTGGCTCGACAGGGCCATACGGTCAGGCTGATCCCGCCGATCTACGTGAAGCCGTTCGTGAAGCGTCAGAAGAACGACATGGCCGACGCCGAGGCGATCTGCGAGGCGGCGCAGCGGCCCAGCATGAGGTTTGTGCCCTTGAAGGACGAAGAGCAGCAGGCCAGCAGCGTGGTCTTCCGCGCCCGCGACCTGCTGGTGCGTCAGCGCACCCAAACGATCAACGCCCTGCGGGGGCATCTGGCTGAGTACGGCTGGATCGTTCCCAAGGGCGTGCCGCACGTCGATCGGCTGATTGCGCGCGTCGAAGATCCGGCCGAAGCGCTCCCTCCCGCCGCACGAACCATTCTACTGGTGCTGGTCTCGACCCTGCGAACACTCGACCAGCAGATCGCCGTGCTCGATGCGGAGATCGCCTCACGCGCCC
>NZ_JAFCVJ010000091.1:0-660 GCF_049896985.1 Brevundimonas sp. SL161
CCTGTGGCGCTGGCGATAGAGGGTTCGGTCGTGATCGATCTGGACCTTTCGGTTGGCCTTTGAAGGGATGCACGGGGTGATGCCCCGCTGGATCAGGGCGGCCCGGAACCAGTCGGCGTCGTAGCCCCGGTCGCCCAGCATGGCCTTGGCTTTGGGCAGAGCGTCGATCATCAGGGCGGCTCCCTTGTAGTCACTCATCTGGCCTTCGGAGAGCAACAGGACCAACGGACGCCCCTGGCCGTCGCACACGGCGTGGAGCTTGGAGTTCAGCCCGCCCTTGGTGCGTCCGATACGTCGGGGAACAGCCCCTTTTTGAGCAGGCTGGCCGCTGTCCGGTGGGCCTTCAGGTGGGTGGCGTCGATCATCAATCGCTCCGGCCGGGGCCCCTTGGCCGACAGTTCAGCGAAGATCCGGTTGAACACGCCCAACCGGCTCCAGCGAATGAACCGGTTGTAGATCGTCTTGTGCGGCCCGTAGTCCTTGGGCGCATCACGCCAGCGCAGGCCGTTGCGGATCACGAAGATGATGCCACTCAGCACCCGCTTGTCATCCACCCGTGGGATGCCATGCGAGAGCGGGAAATACGGCTCGATCCGCCGCATCTGCTTGTCCGTCAGCCAGAACAGATCACTCATGACAGGCTCCTCCTGCCACCAGTGA
>NZ_JAFCVJ010000092.1:0-581 GCF_049896985.1 Brevundimonas sp. SL161
CGTGACCGACAAGATCGAACAAGAAGCTGACGCCCTGATCGACCCGATCGCCGCCACCGCGGGCTTTTCGGTCACCGAGTCGCGGGTCGCCGTCTTTGGTCACCCGATCCATGCGATGAGTGTCGCCTTTCCGGTCGCCCTGACCTTCTGCACGTTCGGGGCCGACGCCCTGTACTGGTGGACGGGCGACGCGTTCTGGGCCCGGGCCGCCTTGTGGTCCGCCGGCACCGGCTTCCTGTTCGGCATGCTGGCCGGCTTCTCGGGCACGGCCGAGCTGCTGTTGGTGTCGGGCATCCGCGCCCGCGCGCCTGCGTGGACGCATTTCATCATCGCCGTGACCTTGCTGGCCTTGCTCGGCGCCAACTGGGGGCATCGCCTCTACGGCTATGAGGCCGCGGTCCTGCCGTACGGGATCCTGCTGTCGGCGCTGTGTGTCGGCGTGGTGGCGGTGACGGGCTGGCATGGCGGCAAACTGGTCTTCGACTATCGGCTGGGCGTATCGAACAAGAGCTGACCGCCCCTGGGCTCGACCAGCCACTCCGGGAAGGCGACCCAGTCCAGAACCGGCTTGGCCAGCACCA
>NZ_JAFCVJ010000093.1:0-577 GCF_049896985.1 Brevundimonas sp. SL161
GGTCGGGCATCGATCGTAGCGGGTGGCGACGCGCCGCCAGTCTTTGAGCCTGCCGAACATGATCTCTATGCGGTTTCGGCTTTTGTAGCGGCGCTTGTCGTAACGGATAGGCTCGGTCCTGGATTTCCGACCAGGGATGCAGGGCGTGATGCCCTTGGCCTGCAAGGCCTCCCTGAACCAGTCCGCGTCATACCCGCGGTCGCCCAGCAGCCATTGCGCCCTGGGCAGGCTGTCCAGTAGGGCGGCTGCACCGGTGTAGTCGCTGACCTGGCCCGCCGTCACGAACAGGCTGATCGGGCGTCCGTTCGCATCAGTCACGACATGAAGCTTGGTGTTCATGCCGCCCTTGGTGCGTCCAATCAGCCGCCCAAGACCCCCTTTTTTTACCCCAGGCTCGAAGCCGTGCGGTGCGCTTTGAGATAGGTCGCGTCGATCATGACGGTGCGCCGTTCGGCCTAGGCGCCAGACAGCCGCTGCATCATCCTGATGAAGACGCCGGCCTCGCTCCATCGCTTCCAGCGATTGTACAACGTCTTGTGTGGGCCATAGACCGGCGGCGCGTCACGCCAGCGCAGCC
>NZ_JAFCVJ010000094.1:0-576 GCF_049896985.1 Brevundimonas sp. SL161
TGAACTCCATGTCGCCCGTCAGATAGCGGTACGTCAGGTCGATGTTGGCGCGGTCGCCGATCGCATAGCTCAGGCCCGCCAGGGCTTGCGCCGCGAACTTGGTCGAGCTGTCGTCAGCCGCGATCGAGACCGTGCGCTGGCCGCGGATCGTGCCCACGAACTCGGTGTTGACGCGGTTCACGCCGACGCCGAGGCCCACGAACGGACGAACGCCCCAGTACTCGCCGCCGATGTCATAGATGACATTGGCCATGAGCGTGGTGGATTCGATGTCGCCTTCCGGCGAGAAGCAGGGGCCAGTGGCCGGCGTGAAGTTACACACGCCCGACGGAACCGAACCCGTCGAGTGACGGATGCGACCGATGTCGCCCGAGCGGTAACCGCCTTCGAGCTCGACGCGCCAGTTCGGGTTGAACCGGTAGCCCAGACGCGCGAACGCGGCCCAGCCGTCGTTCACTTCGGCATTCCAGTTCACGCCGTTGCCGGACGCTTCCAGGTTGATGTCGTCGATCTTGTGGTAACCGGCGTCAATCGCGCCGTACCAGCCGTCCGGCTCAGCCGAAGCAGCACCAGCGG
>NZ_JAFCVJ010000095.1:0-571 GCF_049896985.1 Brevundimonas sp. SL161
GCTGCCGGCGCGACGGGTTACGGGGATTGCTCTGCCGTTCGTGGCTTCAACAGCGGTGCTCTGGGCATGGCACCTTCCCCAGGCCTATGACGCCGCCCTGGCCAATGTCGCCATGTACTGGGTTATGCAGCTGTCGCTGTTGGCCAGCGCGGTGCTGTTCTGGCGCGCGGTGCTGGCCCAGGGTCGCTCGCCCGTGGACCGGTTGGCCTTCGTGGTCGCCGCCTTTGCCCAGATGGGGCTGCTCGGCGCCCTGCTGACCTTCGCGCCTGCTCCGCTTTACGCCGCCCACGCTTTCGCGCCCCTGGCCTGGGGGCTGACCCCGCTGCAGGATCAGGCCCTGGGCGGGGTCATCATGTGGGTTCCGGCGGGCATCCCCTATGCGATCGCGGCGGTGTGGATCGCGCGACGGAGCTGGACCCAGCTGAAGGCCGTCGGCGCATGATCGACTGGCTGGTGCCCGCCGTTCCGCTGTTCAAGGCGGCCCACATCATCGGTCTGGTCGTCTGGTGCGGAGGGCTGCTGGCCCTGCCGCTGATGCTGACGCGCCACGACCCGGCGATCTCGGTGCAGG
>NZ_JAFCVJ010000096.1:0-569 GCF_049896985.1 Brevundimonas sp. SL161
AAGCCGGGCCTGAGCCCAGCTAAAATCTATGTTCTGCTATCGCTGGCGTTTCAGATCGCCGACAGCCTCACGCTCCACCGTCTTCAAGCAAACGAGGAATCGGGCTTCCAGGGAAATGAGCGCCTGCGACTTTTGGAATCCGTTGTCGTGCACGCTAAGGACGCTATCTTAATTACAGAGGCCGAGCCGCTCGATCTTCCCGGCCCGCGCATCGTCTATTGCAACGCGGCCTTTACCGAGGCCACTGGATATAGTGCCGAAGAGGTGATCGGCCAGCCTTGGCGTCCAGAGGCGCGATCCCCTGCTGGTCCTTGCAGACGAAATGGATTCTGTTTGTCATCCCGACACCCTACGCGAGAACACCTGACCAGCGGAGGCAATCTGATTTCCCTGGATCGGACCCATGGACTTGCCCGAGAGCGGACGGCCCGGATGTCGCCTAAGGGTGGCGGGCTCAACCGGTGACCGCAACACGCTAGCTTTTCTTCGGAGATGGAGCGTGGGTCATGAAGCAGCGGCGACGGATCTATTACTCGGCGGCCCAGAGGGCTGAAATCTGGGATCGCTGG
>NZ_JAFCVJ010000097.1:0-553 GCF_049896985.1 Brevundimonas sp. SL161
GGGTTCCAGCTCCAGCGACCGCATGATCGGCCGCGTCATCTGCAGCAGTAGCCCGACGGGAATCAAGGTGGCGGCCACGACGGCGAAGCCTTTCAGGTGTCGCTCCGGGGCCTGCAGCCGGTGTTGTCAGGGTAAGATCCGAAGCTTCTACTTAGGCACAAATCAGGGGCACCGAGCAGACAAAAACGCGAAGAAATTCAGCGGAGGTTGGCCGTTCAACAGACCCGAACAACTCGCCTGTTGGGCATATCATTCAACTGGGGGCACCGATTGTGGCTTTACCCTGACAACACCGGGCGGCCAAATGCCCGACGATCAGGCATGGGGCCTCGAACGGAGACCGGGTTCCGGTCTCCGGGGTCGAGCAAGGTGCGGCAAAGTCGGGGGTTATTCCCTGAGATCAGGGACGCGGGGGTTACCCGTTAAGAGTGTGGCGGTGCTGTCAGTCCAACGCTAAAACGTCTCCACTTATGACGGTCTAAGCCGCTGTTGGAGATGATATTTCGTGAAGCCGATTTCGTTCAAGCGCCACCGGTTTCCGGCAGATGTGATC
>NZ_JAFCVJ010000098.1:0-542 GCF_049896985.1 Brevundimonas sp. SL161
CGACGACGAAGCGGTTGATGGCGGCCTGGAGATCGACGACGCCCTTGAAGACGCCGCGCTTGAGGCGGCGCTTGGTGAGGATGGCGAAGAAGCCCTCGACGGCGTTGAGCCAGCTGGCCGACGTCGGCGTGAAGTGGAACGTCCAGCGCGGATGACGGCCCAGCCATGCGATCACCTTGGGGTGTTTGTGGGTGGCGTAGTTATCGAGGATGGCGTGGATAGTCTTTCCGGCCGGGACCTCGCGCTCGACGGCGTTCAGGAACCGGATGAACTCCTGATGCCGGTGGCGCTGCATGCAGCGGCCGATGACCTTGCCCTCCAGCACATCGAAGGCGGCGAAGAGGGTGGTCGTGCCGTGGCGTTTGTAGTCTTGGGTCATGGTCCCGGCGCGGCCCTTCTTCATCGGCAGACCCGGCTGGGTGCGATCCAACGCCTGGATCTGCGACTTCTCATCGACGCTGAGCACCACGGCGTGGGCCGGTGGATCGACATAGAGGCCGACGATGTCGCGGACCTTGGCGGCGAACTTCGGATCGTTGGAC
>NZ_JAFCVJ010000099.1:0-541 GCF_049896985.1 Brevundimonas sp. SL161
ACCAAGGTGGGCATCGTTATCAACACCATCGTTGACGAACATTTGGCATCGTGGCAACTTTGGAGAATGGAGAGCGCCATGGTTGAAACAGTTCAAATCGACATCGTCGTGATCGGGGCAGGATTGGCTGGCCTCCGTGCCCTCCACACCTTCCGGGCACAGGGTTTCGGGGTTCAGGTGCTGGAGGCATCGGACGAGGTCGGCGGCGTCTGGAATTTGGTGTTCTCAGGGTAAAGCCACAAGCGGTGCAGTCAGTTGAATATTATGCCCAAAAGACGAGTTGTCCGGGTCTGTTAAACAGCCAGTCTCCGCTGAATTTCTTCGCTTTTTTGTCCGCTCGGTGCCCCTGAGTTGGGCCTAAGTAGAAGCTTCCGATCTTACCCTGACAACCCCGACGAAAGGCCGTAGTAATGTTCCGCTTAAACGCTGACGACTTTACGCCTGAACTGCGGGAGCTGGACCGTATGGCTTCGAGGCCCGAGAGGCTGCAGCCAGCGCATCTGAACGACTTCTCCCCCGAGGAATGGGCCGTAGTCCTGAT
>NZ_JAFCVJ010000100.1:0-520 GCF_049896985.1 Brevundimonas sp. SL161
GGTGCCCGCCGTTCCGCTGTTCAAGGCGGCCCACATCATCGGTCTGGTCGTCTGGTGCGGAGGGCTGCTGGCCCTGCCGCTGATGCTGACGCGCCACGACCCGGCGATCTCGGTGCAGGGCTACCGCACCATCCGCACCGCCTCGCATCTGACCTACACCCTGTTCGTGACCCCGGCCGCCGTCATCGCGGTGATCGCCGGCACCTGGCTGATCTTCATGCGCGAGGTCTATGTGCCGTGGATGTTCGCCAAACTGGCCTTCGTGGCCGCTCTGGTCATGGCCCACGGCTGGATCGGCCACATCGTGGCGAAGATCGGCGAGGAGCCGAGCGAGCACAGGCCGCCCCCGGCCTGGCTACCCATCGCCCTGGTGCTGGCGCCCATGCTGGTCATCCTGACGCTGGTGCTGGCCAAGCCGGTTCTGGACTGGGTCGCCTTCCCGGAGTGGCTGGTCGAGCCCAGGGGCGGTCAGCTCTTGTTCGATACGCCCAGCCGATAGTCGAAGACCAGTTTGCCGCCA
>NZ_JAFCVJ010000101.1:0-519 GCF_049896985.1 Brevundimonas sp. SL161
GCGAACGCCTCCAGTCTAGAGAACGGTTCCGCGCGATAGCCGATAGCCATGCAATGGAACTTCCCCGCTCTGGATCAAACTGAGAAGCGCGTTTCCAGACCGTGGCGTAGACCTCGCTCGTTACGTCTTCTGCTGCATCTAGATCCCCGCAGATTCGGATGCAAGTGGCAGAAAGTTTTGAGAACGTCAGCGTATACACTGTACCAAACGCGTTTCTGTCGCCGGCCCCGGTCAACAGCAAAGCATGTTGCAATCCGCTCTGGGCCGGAGTGAGAGGGGCGAGATCATTGAACTCACGACGTCGTGCGTACATCTCGCGTCTTGTTAATCCAGCCATGTTGGGCCCGCTCGCTCGGCGAGCGGTCACGGCTCGATCGGCTATCCACAGACAGTCTGCGGTCTAGAGCACTTTGCGATCTGATTGAATCGCAGGGATTCCCAAGGGAGCCGGGTTCTGATTCAACATTCCTGCTGGAGGCGGAGGCCAGCATGAATGAGCAAGGCGCTTTCGGTGGATCT
>NZ_JAFCVJ010000102.1:0-502 GCF_049896985.1 Brevundimonas sp. SL161
CGAAGAACGCCCACTCCGCATCCGACATCAAACCACGAACCATGGCTGCTCTCCGCAAAGAACAGCCTTGAATCAGCGATCAGCTGATTTGGGAATCCACTTTGTCCACATCACCTAGGCCTGCCGAACTTAATCTGACAACACCGTACCGGAAGGGGTTGGTCGATTTGGCCGTGGCCGGGACGCAAGTCGCACGGGATTACCGAGTGGCTAAGTTTGGGCTGTCAGAGCCCAGTTGACAGTTCAAGCACGCAGCCCCAGCGACCCGGCGGAACCCAACCTCATCAGATCCCCTTCCTGTCAATCTGACGGGAGATTAGGCTCAGGACGGTGCTGTCAGTCCAACGCCAACTTGTCTCCAAGTGACGCATTCTGGGCAGATAACGCGATGCCTATGTGGCGAGCATCTTCCACTCGGCCAGGGCGGCTGAGCGTTGGGCTTTGTATGTCTCTCTGCTGATGAGGTGGCGATCCTGATTGAAGTGGTTGTGGAAGGCGGCGT